>SCUN01000043.1 GCA_004297655.1 Acidobacteriota bacterium
CAAAGTGTCGTGCCATGCGGGCTTCTCCGACGTCGGTTTACCCGTCTCAGGATCGACGGGTTGCACTTCGACGCGATTGGGCGCGACGGCCGACACTTTGCCCATGATCGTCATCGGATGCGCCGCCGCGCTCGCAACGCCGAGCGCCGCGACCATGACCGCGGCGAACGCGATCGGAAGACCGCGGTACCTCACAGCTGTCTCCGACGCGCCGACGTGTGGGTGTGCTTGATCTTCCAGGCGCCGGACTGCTTCACGAGCTGGTAGGTCGCCAGGCCGCCGCCGTCGCTGACGCGATCGCCGACTTTGGCATGCAGCGTGTAGTCGGCGGTGACGTACGCGCCGTCCGCACCCATCATGTGCGGCACGACATTCGAGTGGGCGAACTGCAGATCGGCGTACGACCGCATCTCCGGACCCAAATGCTTGTCCCGGTAATCCGCCCAGCCGTTGTTGACGCCGCCGCCTTCGTAGACGGTCGTGTCATTCGTGTACATCGTGCCGAGCTTCTCCATGTCCTTCGCGACGAACGCCGCGTCGTAGGCTTTGAAGAAGTCGGCGACGCTCTGCTCGGCCGGCGTCATCGGGCGCGCCCGCAACGTCATCGAACAGACCGGGCACTTGCCTTCCCTGGTCTCGAGCACACCAGGATGCATCGCGCAGGTATAGAGCGAGCCGGCCGCCTGCGCGTGGACCGGACGGGGTGACGCCGCGGTCACCGCGAGCGCCACGATCAAAGCCACCATTCCAACGAGTTTCATTTTCGGTCTCCTCGCCGGGGCTGAAGCCCCGGCCTACATCAGTTAACGAACAGCCATCGCCGTGCGAAGTGCGCTTACCGCCGTCCAGGCGCGATCGAGAGCGGCAAGATAGTCCTCGGTCATGGAAAACAGACTGCGTTCCGACTGCAGCACGGGCGGGTACGCCGCCACCATTTCCTGGTATTTCGCGAGGTGCAGCTCGTACGCCAGCCGGGCCTTCGGCAGGATTTCGGCCCGATAGGACTCCGCCAGCGCGCGAGCCGACTCATATTCCGCGAACGCCGAGGCGAAGGCCGCGGTGACATCCAGGCGAACGGCCTCGGCCGAGGCCGCCGCGCCGATCGCAAGCGACGTGGCCGACGCGATGCCGCCCTGGTTGCGATTGAACAGTGGAATCGACACCCCGGCCTCGACGCCAAATTGCGGCCCGATCGCGCGTCCGTCAGCGCGTTCGCGGTTCCCGCCGGCGTCGCCGCGAACAAACAAGTCCGGCCGCACGGCCGCCTTCTCGCTCGTGACGAGCGACTTCTGCACGGCGAGCGCGCCATCAGCGGATGCCACCGCGCCGCTCTCCGCGAGCACGCGCGCGAGCGTGTCGGCGCGATCAAGCACCGGCAGCGCCTCCGAGACCGATTGCGCCAACGGCTGCGGCGCGAGCGCCGGATCGGCGATCGCGGCGCCCAGCCGCTGCCACGCCGCCAGCCGGAACGTCTGCGCTTCGGCTAGTCGCGCCTGCATGCGCGCGGCCTCCGCGTCCGCGCCCAACTGGTCCGGGCGATCAGCGATGCCGACATTGATCAACTGCCGGGTCATCTCGACCGTGCGCGCGGCCAACGCGGCGAGTTCCTTCGCCACCGACAACCGCTCTTCGGCGACGACCAGCGCGTAGTACCGCTGGCGAACGTCGAACAACACGCGCTGGCGCGACTCGGCCAGCCGTGCCTCGGCCTCGCCGACCTGCGACGCGGCGACGCCCTTCGCGGCGCTGAGCTTGCCGCCCAGCGGAATCGTCTGCTGGATGAACCCGCCGAAGACGCCGCTCGGCTGCTCGCGCGGCCGCAGTTCGTCGGCGGAGGCGCCGATCACCGGATTGACCCAGGCGCCGGCCTGCTTCGCGCGAGCCTTCGCGGCGTCCACCTCGGCCGCGGCCGCGCGAATCGCGGGATGCCGTTGCAGCGCCTGCGCTTCGAGCGTCGCCAGATCGAGCGGCGCGGACTGGGCCGGCACACCGGCGAGCGCGAGCCAGAGGATGAGGTTCATGACCGCGCCTCCCGTCCGGCCGCGCGCAACCGCGCGATCTCGTCAAACATCGCCGGCTCGACGACGCGCACGAGCGTCATCATGCCCATCATCGCGCCGGTCCAGTTCGCCGGCAGTCCGAGGAGTTCCGGCTTCTTGCCGGCGAGGTGATCCATCGGCATCCACATGTCCTGCGGATAGCCGGACACCTTCGCGCTCGGCGCGCCGGGATCGACCATCATCGGACCGACCATCGACGCCATCTGATTCATCATGTGATGCGGCAGGTGACAGTGCAGCATCCAGTCGCCGGGGCTCGACGCCACGAACTCGATGTCGCGCGCCTGCGCCACGCCGACGAGCACCGTGTTCTCGCGCATCCCGAACGGCCCGGCCGCGCGTCCGGCTTCGGTGCCGGTCACGACGAACTGCATGCCGTGCAAGTGAATCGGGTGGTGGTCCATGCCCATGTTGATCAGCCGGATCCGCACTCGCTCGCCGCGCTTCACCACGATCGGCGTCGTCGCCGGCGCCGCCTTGCCGTTCATCGTGAGCCAGTTGAATTCCATGGCCAGCGTGTTCGGCACGGTGTTGTTCGGATGGATCATCCATTCCTGCAGGCAGATGCCGAAGTCACGATCGACGGCCGGCTGATGCGCGGCGGCGGGATGCACGATGAAGAAGCCGATCATCCCCATCATTTCCTGCATCGCCATGTGCGAGTGATAGAAGAACGTGCCGTTCTGGCGGAGCGTGAACTCGTAGGTGAACGACTCGCCCGGCGCGATCGGCGGTTGCGAGATGCCCGGCGTGCCGTCCATCTCGACCGGCACTTCCAGGCCGTGCCAGTGCGGGGCAAAGACCTCCGGCAGACGGTTCTCCATGATGATGCGCACGCGATCGCCTTCGGTCGCCTCGATCGTCGGCCCCGGCACGCTGCCGTTGAATCCCCAGGCATCCACGACGCGGCCGGGAACGAATTCGGTGCGGACCGGTTCCGCGCGCAGGCGAAAGACCTTGGTGCCGCCGTCCATCGTGAACGGCAGATGCGGCACATCCGGCGTGACTACGCCGACCGGCGGCGCGGCCGCGGATGACGATCGGGCCGGCGCGGCCTTCTGCGCGGACACACCGACGGCCGACACGGCGCCCGCCGCGACGGCAAATTGACGAAAGAACGCTCGACGATCTGAAGACACACATCACCTCGACACAAGTTGCGCGGCGGGCTGAAGCCCGTCGCCTACATAGACTTGTAGCCGCAGGGCTTCAGCCCCGCAGACCTGTAGCCGCAGGGCTTCAGCCCTGCGGGAGGCGAATCAGATTCGGAGAACGGAAAGCCTGGCGCGGGGTGGCGAGAGACCGGGCGGAGAGCTCTCGATGTCGGCCGGCACATCGCCGAGCGACGGCGCGTATGCGGGAACGACGACAGCGAGCGTCGAAGCGGCCGCCGTCACGCGGCCGAATTGGCGCGCCTCGGTCAGAGCCGGCAGCGGATCGTGAACGCCGCAATCAGCGTCCTCGGCCACCTGTGGCGAACCCGCGGGCGCGGGCGGCTCGACCTCATGGCAAGACGGTCTGGCGGGCGCCGCCTGATGGGGCTCCCGCGCGCACTGCCACTCGCACAGCGTGCCGAGGGGCACGGCCGTCGTGGCCGCCACGAGGGCGAGGATCGCAAGAGACCGGCGCATGGGGCATCTTCATTATACGTGCGGTTCACCTCGCGGGCGGGCGCTCGTAATCCCCGGTATGGCCCGACACTTCAGGAACGCGCTCCGTCTCTTCGTGCGCCAGCCGCTGTTCACGCTCACGGCCGTGCTGTCGCTGGCGATCGGCATCGGCGCCAACGCGACGATCTTCTCGGTGGCCAACGCGATTCTCCTCGCGCCGACGGCGGCCGTCGACGCGCCGGATCGGATCGTGGATGTCGGCCTCACGCGGTCGAACAGCAGTTTCGACACGATGTCCTACCCGAACTTCGAAGACATGCGCCGGCGCAACCGCACGCTCACCGACATGTACGCGCTCGACTTCGAACCGAAAGCCCTCAGCCTCGGCGGCGAGGACGGCGCGACGCGCATCTACGCGCAGATGGTCAGCGCCGGGTTCTTCGACGTGCTCGGCGTGAAGCCGGCGCTCGGCGGGTTCTTTCACGCGAGCCAGGAACAGGTGGGCACGCCGCTCCGGCAACTCGTGCTCAGCCACGCGTTCTGGAAGCGGCAATTCGGCGCGGATCCGCACATCGCCGGACGAGACGTCGTGATCAACGGCGATCACTTCACGATTGCCGCCGTCACACCCGAAGGCTTTCAGGGCACCACGATCATCTCGCCGGATGCGTGGGTCCCGCTGACGTCGCACGCCCGCGGCCTGCCCACCGAGTCGATGATGCGGGGCCGTCAGAATCAGTGGCTGGTCGCCGGCGGGCGCCTGAAGCCCGGCGTGACGCTGGCCGACGCGCGCCGAGACCTGACGTCGATCATTCGCGATCTGCGACAAGAATTCCCTGACGCGATCGGCGGCGACATGGCCGCCGCCGTCGCCCCGATGAGCCGCGTGCCCGGTGAGGCCGGCGAACTCGTCACGCCCATCGTCGGCGTCCTCGCCGTCATCGTCGGCATGGTGCTGCTGCTCGCGTGCACGAATCTCGCCGGCTTGCTGCTGGCGCGCGCGGCCGGCCGATCGCGCGAGATGGCGGTCCGGGTCGCACTTGGCGCGAGCCGGCGGAACCTGGTCGCGCAACTGCTCGCCGAGAGCACGGTGCTGTTTGTCGCCGGCGGCATCGCGGCCTCGCTCCTGGCCGTGTGGATGACGGGGCTGTTGTGGTCGATGCTGCCGAGCCTTCCCGTCCCCGTCAGCGTCGCGCTGACGTTCGATTGGCGCGTCGCGGCGTTCACGTTCGGGCTGGCGATCGCGGCGGGCGTACTGACGGGACTGGTTCCGGCGTTGAGCGCGAGCCGGCTGGACCTGGCCTCGTCGATCAAGATGGACCAGGCGGCGCCCCGCCGTCAGCGCCTGCGCCACGTGCTCGTCGCGGCCCAGATGGGACTGTGCCTGACGCTGCTCGTCGTCGCCGGGCTGCTGCTCCGCTCGCTGGGCGCGGCTGCGGCCGTCGACCCCGGCATGCGCGTTGACGGCGTCGATGTGGCGTCGGTCGATCTGGCGCTCGGCAACTACGCGGACGACGCGTCGCCGGTGATCACGGAGCGGATCCGTGCGGCGCTGCGGGCGATGCCCGGCGTGTCGTCGGTCAGCGTCGCCGCGATGGTCCCGCTCAACGGCGGCGGCCTCGGGCTCGGCATGCTGCGGCCGAAGGGCGCGATCGACGAACGATCGACGGTCCAGGCGGACTGGAATGTGATCTCCCCGGAGTTCCTGCCGGCCGCGGAGATTCCCATCGTGCGCGGACGCAACTTCGGCGCGGAGGATCGCGCCGGCGGGACGCGCGCGGCCATCGTCAACGAGCAGTTTGCCGCCTCCGTGTGGCCGGGCGAGGATCCGATCGGCAAGCAGCTCGAAAACGGCGACTTCCGGAAAGGGCGCGAGTCGTCGATCAACACCCTGACGGTGGTGGGCGTCGCGCGCAACGCGAAGTACCGCTGGGTCGGCGAAGCGCCGAGGAGCTTCATCTACGTCGCGCTCAGCCAGGAACCCTGGCGCCGGCCGCAGTTCTTCATCGCGCGCGATCGCCGCGCGGACATGGCCGCCGACATGACGACGGCCGTGCGACAGACACTGCGCTCGATCGATCCCAACCTGCCGCTGATCCAGCTGCAGCAGATGCGCTCGCTCGCGGCGCTCGGCGTTCTGCCGCAGATGATCGCGGCGTCGGTCGCCGGATCACTCGGCGTGCTCGCGCTGCTCCTCGCCGCGATCGGCCTCTACGGCGTGATGGCGTACGCCGTGACACGCCGTACGCGCGAGATCGGCGTGCGCATGGCGCTCGGCGCGGATCACGCGCATGTGGTGCGCATGGTCCTCGCGCAAGGTCTGCGATTGACGTTGTTCGGCGGCGTCGGCGGCCTGGTGCTCGCCGTCGCCGCGGGCATGGGACTCTCGAGCGCCGGGATCCTCTTCGGCGTCAGCGCGCTCGATCCGGTGTCGTTCACGGTCACCGCCCTCGCGCTCACGGGCGTCGCGATGCTGGCGACCTACATCCCCGCTCGACGCGCGGCGCGCGTGGATCCGCTCACCGCGCTTCGGACTGACTAGTTCAGGCAACCTTGGAGACCATGGACTTCCATGGCCCTCCAAGGTGAGTGGCTCTACTTCCTTGAATAGACCGATCGCGTCGTCGGCACGACCTGCCTGGGCGTGCCCTCGCGATCGATGACGAGCCGCTGGCCCGAGCCGTCGAGCCAGATCGTGCGGGTCGAGACGACGTCGACGACCTTGGGATCGCCGCGGCCGCGGCCGCCGGGTTGCTGGCTTCTCGATTCGATGACGAGGGTGTCGTTGATCCACCTGGCGGTGGCGGTCACGACGATCGGCGCGGCGCCCGGCAACTGCGGCGGCGACACGTTCTTCGTGGGCGTGCCATCGAGGGCGTACGACGCCTTCACGACCGGCGTGTTCGCCGCGACCGTGATGTCGAACGTCAGCGTCCTGGCGTCCTGGTGCGCCACGAACGAGGCGCCGAAGATGTTCGTGCCCTGGCGTTCCGGCGAGGACGCCGCGTCGGTGGCGTCCGCATCGAAGACCCACGTGCCGGAGAAGTCCGGGCGCTTGGGTGGGACAGGCGCTTGTCCATGGGCAATGGGTGATGGGTAATTTGCAATGGCCAACACCAATCCCACACTTATCAATCCCACACTTCTCAATTTCAACCGCCGCATCGCGCTATTAGACACCTTCATTAGAATACTGGCCATGTCGCATCGCGCCGTGCACGCTTCCAACCTCCCGGCCCCGGTCGGTCCGTACTCCCCGGGCATGGGTTTCGAACGCTTGATCTTCGTCTCGGGCCAGGGCGCCACCGACCCGGCGACCGGCCAGCTCGCCGGCACCACGGCGGCCGCGCAGACCGAACAGTGCCTGAAGAACCTGCAGGCGATCCTCCGTGCGGGCGGAAGCGATCTCCAGCACGTCCTTCGCTGTGGCGTCTTTCTCCTCGATATGTCGGAGTTTCAGGAGATGAACGCCGTGTACGCGCGCATGTTCGGCGACCATCGACCGGCCCGCACGACGATTCAAGCGGCGGCGCTCCCGGGCAAGGGCTTGCGCGTCGAGATCGACTGCATCGCCTACAAACCGTGATACTTCGCAGTAGCCGGTGGGCTTCAGCCCACCGGTCGAGCGCAGGGCTGAAGCCCTGCGCCTACGGCTGCATGAGCTCTCGCTGCAGGTTGATGTTCAACTCGAGCTTGCGCGCCGCCGGCACGTTCGCCGGCGCGCCGCCCCATGTCTTGTAGGCCGGCAGAAACCGGCGAATGTAGTCTTCGATGTCCGCGCGGCTGAGGCCGGGCTTGCCGCTCGCTTTCATCTTCTCTTCCGCTTCCACGCGCCAGGTCAGCACGTACGCTGGATCGAGCGCTTTCAACACCACCCACGCGTCGATCGATGAATGCCACGACGCGTAATCGGCAAGGTAGGAATTCGCGATGCGCAATTGCGGATCGGCAATGGCGGAATCGGCAACCGGTTCAAAGCCGAGCATCCAGCCTTCGACGAAGACGATGTCGATCGGCCCGGTGATGGCGCGCCATTGATCTCGAGGCGCGCGATCGCCGCGGCCGCCATGGGCCGATTTGTCATAGACGGGAATCTCGGTCGCCGTGCCGGCCTTGAGCCGGCCGAGCGTCTCGGCGCCGAGCGCGATGTCGTGAGTGCCGGGGTAGCCGCGATGCTCCAGATACGGGTTGCCCGGGTGCGCCGCGGAAACCTCCAGCTGCCCGGCGCGCGTCATATAGAAGTCATCAATCGATACCGAAAGGGGTCGGTTCCCGAACTGCCGGGACAGACTCTCGACCATCGCCCGCGTCAGCGTCGTCTTGCCGCTGCCCTGCGGGCCTTGAACCCCGATCACGACGGGCCGGGTCGATGACATCGCGAGTTGAGCGCGCGAGAATTCCAGAACCGCTGCGTAGAGAGGGCTCACTATCCGCGCACTATACTTGAGGCCATCATGTCTATTCGAGCCGTGAAATCCGTCACCGAGGCGCAGCCGACGCTGGAGGGCGCCGGCGTCCATCTCCATCGTGGATTTGGATTCGGCAAGACATCGGAATTCGATCCGTTTCTGCTCTTCGATGACTTCCGCAACGAGCGCCCCGCCGACTATCTGAAGGGGTTCCCGTGGCATCCGCATCGCGGCATCGAGACGATCACGTACGTGCTCGCGGGCACGGTCGATCACGGCGACAGCCTCGGCAACCAGGGCAGCCTCGGCGCCGGCGACATCCAGTGGATGACGGCCGGCAGCGGCATCCTGCATCAGGAAATGCCGAAAGGCGACGCGACGGGACGGATGCACGGCTTCCAGCTCTGGTCGAATCTCCCGCAGTCGCTCAAGATGACGAACCCGCGCTACCAGGACGTCAAGTCCACCGACATCCCGACCATCGTCGAAGACGACGGCACGGCGATTCGGGTGGTGTGCGGCGAATTCGGCGGCCAGCGCGGGCCGGTCGAAGGCGTGGCGACGGATCCGAATTACTTCGACGTTTCAGTGCCGCCTGGAAAACGCAAGCGCCTGAAGGTCGACGTGACGCGTCACGCGTTCGCATACGTCTTCGCGGGCTCCGGCGTGTTTCGCGATGCGTCGAAGCCGCAGGCCGTGCTCACCGACATGACCGGCGAAATGGACGAGGCGCCCGTGCTGACGAACGTCGGCAATCGGTCACTCGTGCTCTTCGATCGCGGCGATGAGATCGTCGTGCAGGCGGGCGACGAAGGCATTCGCTTCCTGCTCGTGTCGGGCCGGCCGCTCGAAGAGCCGGTCGCGTGGTACGGGCCGATCGTGATGAACACGCAGGACGAACTGCAGACCGCGATCAAGGAACTGCGCGCGGGCACGTTCATCAAGCACGCCCGATGAACGCCGCCGCGGCGCTCCTCATCTGGGCGGCGATGTCGGCAGGGCCGCAGGCGCCCGCCGCCCCGGCGACGCCGCCGTCGCGATTCGGGATCGAGGACAACTCGTTCCTGGTCGAGGAGGCGCTCAACCAGGAGCGGGGCATCTTTCAGAACATCTTCGTGGCGACGCGGTCGCGTGACGGCGGGTGGACGGGCTCGTTCACGCAGGAATGGCCGCTCGGCGGCCAGCGCCACCAGTTTTCCTACACCGTGCCGTTCTCACGCGCCGGCGGCGCCGGCGATATCGGCGACGTCTTCGTGAACTACCGCGTGCAAGTCTGGGACGGCGGCGACGCGCGTCCGGCGTTCTCGCCGCGCCTCAGTTGGAGCCGGTCGGCCTGGCAGATCAACCTGCCGTTCAGCAAAGAAGTCGATCGCTTCTACTTCCATGCCAACGCCGGCAACACCTGGGCCGACGACCGTTCGACGCCGTTTGTCGCCGGCTCGGCCATCTTCGCCGCGCGGCCGATGCTCAATCTGATGCTCGAGATCTACAACGAGTGGCGCCCGCATCCGTCGGGACACCGGCGCGCGACCACCGTCTCGCCGGGACTCCGCGGCGGGTGGAACATCGGCGACGCGCAGTTCATCCTGGGCGTGGCGGCGCCGATCACCCGCGGCGCCATCCGCGATCACGGCGTGCTCGGTTACCTCTCGTACGAGTTGCCGTTCAGCAAGAACCGCTAGACACTTCGCCGCTTCAGGAAGCCGGCGGCGTGTTCTGCGGCGCGGGCGCGGCCGGCGTCGATGCGGTGTCGGGCATCAGGCCCAGCACGGCTCCAGCCGCGAGCCCGATCAGCGCGAGCCAGAACCCAAGACCGAATTCCACCACCGCGGCGCCCTGACTCTCCGAGGCGATCTTGTCCGCGAATCGCGACTTGAAGACGAACAGCAGCACGACGCCGGCGATGCCGGCAAATCCGGCGAAGCGCCGCATGCCTTTGAACGCCAGCGCGGCGCCGGCCAGCGCGGCGATGAACGCCGCAATCGCCATCGCATCCGAGGGAATCTTCTGGCTGTCGCCGGGCCCTTGAACGGTCTTCCCGGTCAGCGTCTCGATGCCGGTCAGCGTCGCGACCTCCTGGCCCTGGCATGAGATCTTCGCGAACGGCAGCGCAAAACACACGAGGGCCAGCAGAAATGCCGCCGGCGTGAACCTGGTCGGGACCATCAGGAGCCTCCGCGGCGGAGTATACACATCCTCGGTTTCAGTTTCTGCTGCTAAGATGCGCGCCGGAGGTTGCCCATGAGCTCAGAAACGCCGGCAGCGGTCAAAGGCGCGGAAGCGGTTTTCGGTGACGCGTGGACGGTCATTCAGGCGATGGCGAAAGACCCGATCGGCGCGCAAGCCTCGGAGTGCGCGCGGCTCGGACCCGCCCGCGCGCTCAACGTCGGCGGCCTGCTGGCCATCATCGCGGCGATCGCCTCCACGATCGGGACGATCTCCGGGGTCAGCGCGGCGTTCGGCGCCTTCGGCGGATTCGGCCGAGGCGGCAACAGCGCCTCAGCCTTCTTCCAGGTGCTTTTCACGACGCTGATCTTCCTGGTCGTCGCGGCCGGCGTCGCGTTCCTCGTGCGGCGACTGCAGAATTCGAATGCGGCGTTCGCGCCGGATCTCTTCACCGTCGGCACTGCGGCGCTTCCGATGGGCGTCGCCGTGCTCCTCGCCGGCGTCATCGGCGCGTGGCAGTTGGGGGCGCTCCTGAGCGTGGCCGGTCTCGTGTATTTCATCCTGCTGCTCTACACGGGCTTGACCTCGCTCGCCGGCCTCACCGTGCGTGTCGCGCCGCTCGTCGTCGCCGCCATGCTCGTCATCGGCACGCTCATCACGCAAGCGTTGATGTGACAGCACGACACGCCGCGGCGGTCGGCTGTCTGTTGGCGGTCGCATGCGTTACCGGCGCCGCATGCGCCGACGGGCTCCGCCCGTCGGATCCGATGAGCTACGTGCCGAGGACAGCGATCGCCGCCGGACGCGCGGACGTGAAGCGCATCGGCGGCGACGCGTCGTACGGCAGCTTCATGCCCTCGTCGGTCGGGCAGTCATTGGCGGAACTGGGTATTCCAATGACGTCCGTCGAATTCGTCGTCACGTTCTCCGATTCATTGAGCGGCCCTGACGCGGCCATCCTCTCCGGTCCCGGTCTGGGCAGCGCGTGGCGAACTGCCGCACGCGGTGATCGGTGGGTGTCGCGCGCCGGCGTCATGTCGGCCGCGCTCACCGCCGACATCGTCGGCATCGGCACCGCTGCGCAAGTTGACGCACTGAGCGCAACGCGCCGCTGGTCGGGAGGGTTCACATCACGGACGGAGTTCAAGGAGATCGCGGAGATCTTCGATCGCCGCGATCCCATGACCGCGGCCGTGATCTGGCCGTCCTCGGTCGGCGACGCCGCCAACGCATTCACCGCTGTCGCGGCGGGCGGGCTGGGCATGGCCGGCTTCGGTTCGCTGGGCGGCATCGTGAAGCAACTCGGTGTGGGCCGGGCAATCGCCTTCGGCTGCCTCAGGCAAGGTTCGATCATGCGCGTCGACGCGGGCGTGCTGATGTCGAGCGAATCAACCGCGTCGATCGTTGCCGGAGGGTTGTCGATCGCCAAAGGCCTCGGCGCGCTCGTCGGCAAGCCGCCGAGCGGCGCCGACATCGGGCAAATGGACGTTCAGCGACGCGGCGCCTTTCTCCGCGTGGGCCTGTCGGTGCCGATCAACGAATGGAGATAGGCGCTTCCGCCTGGCGCTACTGCAGGCGCCGGATGCGTTCGTAGAGTCCGAGTGGCGGCTCGGCGCCGGGGCGCAAGCGATCGAGCGTCGCCCGATACGCCGTGAGCGCGCCCGCGCGGTCGCCGCTCCGTTCGAGCACGATGCCGCGGAAGAAATATCCGCGCGGATCCTGGGGCGCGGCGGCAATCAGCGCTTCGGCCGTGCGAGCGAGCGCGCCGGTATCGCCGCGCATGTCTTCCACGCGCGCGCGGCTCGCGAGTTGATCCGCTTGCGTCGCGCCCGGCGCCGGGACATCCGCCCAGTTCGACACCAGGCTTTGCCCACCCACAACGACCGTCGCCCGCACGCGGGCACCTGCGGGCGGCATGGCGGCCGCGTCGATGTTCAGCATGGTGGACGCCGTCGTCGTGGCGTCGAGCGACATCGCCGTCGGTTGCGGCAACCGGAAGACCGTGGCGGCAATGCGCGGCCCCGCCGTTTCGCCCGCGCCTTCGGTTTCGAGCGCGAATGTCGCTGTCGCGAAATCCACGGCGACCGGCGTCTCGACGCGAATGGGCGCCGGCTGGCGCGCGCGCATGTTGAAGACGCGAACGACGGCGAGCGCCGGATCGCCCGGCATTCCCGGCGAAATCGACAACCGCACCGCCAGCGGCGAGGTCGGTGCCTGGGCGGCGACGCCATTGTTCGCGACGGACGAGCGCGAGGGCGCGGCCGGGCGCGATCGCCACACCGCGACGCCAGCGCCGGCAACGATCAGCACCCCGGCAAGCAGCCACAGCCGGCGCGTCATCACTTCACCCTCATCTGCGACACGCAATTCCCCATCGTCGCGTCACCCGACACCGGCAGCGCGCGCCCGTCTTCCATGCGCCGAGCGCCGGAGTTCAGGCCCGTGCCCGTCTTCACCGTGCAGTACTCCGTGCCGAATGACGAGGGCCATGGGTACGTGTAGCACTTGCCGTCCCAGCTCGTGTAGTAGTTCGCGCCCGAGTAGGACATCACGCACGTGCGATCGCCCGACAGCACGCCGCCCCACGGCGCGTAGAGCCCTTTCGGTCCGAGGCGGCAGCTCCGTTCGCTCCAGTCGCCATGATGATCGATGCTCAGGCCGTGGCCGATCTCGTGAGCCACCGTGCTTTCGATGGCGTTCGGCGCGCTTTCGGCCATGAGCTGCCAGAAGTCCAACAGGATCTCCGACACCTGATTCGGCGTGCCGACGCGCGGGTTGGTGATGCCGAGCGTTCCTGGATCAAGTTCGGCTTCCTTGAGATGCAACGCCTTCTGCGGGCCGAGCGTCGACCTGCCGCGGTTGAAGTTCACGACGCGGGCCCGGCTCATCTCGCTTTGCTCGATCTGATAGAGCATGAGGCCGGTCTTGTAGGTCAGCCCGAGCCCCAGCGTGGTCTCGTCGAAGATGAAAAGTTCCTTCGTCTTCGGATCGGTCGTCACCCAATCGCCCTGGACCATGAAGCCGCGGTACTCCTCGAAGTTCGAGAGGCCGTCGCCTTTCGATCCGCCGACGGGCACGTCCTCGACGTCTTCGTTCGCCGGTCGTCCCGCGATACCGCTGTTTTTCTCCCACGTGTCCCAGATGTGGTTGCCATCGGCGTCGAGCGGCAGCGTCACGGTCGTCGCGCCGTCCGGCGCGAGGCAGTCGTACCACTCGCCGTCCACGTTCACTTCCGCTTTGAGCCGGCCCCAGGCGCCATAGTCGAGCGCGGTGATCGAGACCGACGCACTGGTCGCCGACGCCGTCGTCTCGATCGTGTAGCCGTCGGC
Organism: Acidobacteriota bacterium; assembly: GCA_004297655.1. GTDB lineage: Bacteria > Acidobacteriota > Vicinamibacteria > Vicinamibacterales > SCN-69-37 > SCUN01. The sequence goes on from SCUN01000043.1 coordinate 13,575, forward strand.
CGTCTGCGTGGCCTCGGTCATCGCGCCGGGCTGGGTGCCCGAGAATCTCAAGTCGAGGCTCGTGCCAATCCCCGAGTTCATCGTCACGCCCGGTTCGCGACTGACGTCCGACAGGGTGAATCGGAACTTCCCGGTCGCGCCCAGGGATTCTGGAATCGACGCCGTGACCGTCGTCGTTGACTGGAACTTCGGACGCCACGCGGGATCGACGGCGGTGATCGCGCCTTCCACGTTCAACTGATGGCGGAGGTTCCACGATGCGACGGCCGTCGTTCCGCCCGTCACAAGCCGGTAATCGCCGGTCATCGCGCCGTTGACGAGCGTGCGCGATCGGCCTTCGCGCTGCTCGCCAGGCCGCGCCGGCCCGGCCAGGCCCGCGACCAGCGCGTCGGTCGTCACCGGCGAGCGGACGAGCGCGATCTTGCGGACGAGGCTGCAGTCGCCCGCGGTCATCCCGTTGATCGATTGCTCGTTGGACACTTCGTTGGGTCGTCCCGGCTCGGTGAGCGTGAAGACGTACTTGATCGCAGACGTCCACAGCGAGAAGCAGTACGTGCCGTCGGGCAGCGCGGCTTCGATCGGGTTCGGCGTCACGAGCGACCGATAGATGACGCCGGCGGCGCCGGCTTTTCCGCGATCGGACTGATCGCCGAGCATCTTGATCACGTCGAGGTGGACTTCCGTATCGGACACGCGACCGGTCCAGGTCGAGCCCCCGTCCTCGAGGAAGATGATCCGGCCCACCAGCCGGCCCGACGCGTCGTGCACGTCGCTCGACCGCCGTTCTTTCATCACGACGCGGACAGTGCGGTCGTCGCGCAGACTGCCCTTGAAGTCGTTCGCGCGAAACTCGACGGCGGGCTCGAACGCGTAGGCCAGCGTGGCGGTGCCGACCCACCGGTACGTACGCCCGTCGGCGCCGGCCGCCGGCGTCTGCCGTCGCGCCGAGGCCGACGCGGCCGCCACGAGCGTGAGCGCCAGGATTCCGAAGACACGTCGAGGCGTGCGATCCATCAGCAGATTCGACAGGTGGAGGGCGTCATTGGTTTATGGCTCATCCGCGATACGCCCTGAGGCACCGCTCGGCCACAGTCGTCCAGGTGAAGCGGGCCAACGCCTCCGTGCGGCACTCGCCCGCCATCTCGGCGAGGACGTCGGGATGCGCCAGCGCGCGCCCGAGCGCCGATCGGAGCGCGCCGACGTCGTTCGGCGGGATCAGTAATCCCGTGCGACCTTCGGCGATGACTTCCGGCAGTGACCCGAGACGAGTGCCGATCACCGGCGCGCCGCAGGCCATCGACTCCATCGACGAGGTGAAACCGGTGTCCACGAGCGACGGCAGGACGGAGGCGAGCGACTCCCGGTATTTCGCGACGACGTCGGCATCCGACAGCTTGCCGAGGAATCTCACCGCCTTGCCGGCCGCCATTTTCTCCACGCGCGACCGGTAGTCGTCGTCTGAAAACCCGCCGATCACATCGAGCCGCGCGCCGGGCGGCAGCGCTTCTATTAATAGATGCAGCCCCTTGCCTTCGAAGATCCGGCCCACATAGCAGAACAAATCGCGCGCGCGCGGCACCGACGGGTCGGGGCTGAACGCGTCGGTATCCACGCCGCCGCCGATGACGGTGACTGGGCGGGTGATGTCGGCGTTCTGCTGTCGGTTGTATTCCGAGATCGGCAGAAACCCGGTCATCAGATTCCGCATCGGAATGAACCGCGCCAGCGACTTCGCTTGCGCGCCTGAGAGGTCGGTCAGAAATGTGCGTTTCCCCAGCATCTTGCCGACGAGCATCGCAAGGTCGGTCACGTAGGTCCGCGGCTGAAGGCAATGGATCACGTCGCACTTCGATAGCCCCCTGAGATGCGACCACGCGATCGGATTGAGCGAGCCCGCCCTCGATGAGACGATCCTTCCATAATCAATAGTCAGATCTCCGATAGAGACCTTGCGCGCCACCGGGGCGAATGTGAACAGCGTGGTGGGCGTCAGCGGCGCCAGAGCGCGCGCCAGTTCGTAGGCGTACCGCTCGCCGCCGGCCAGGACCGAACCGGCCTCGAAGTAGGTCGGCATGACCAGACCGACGCGAAGCGGGGTCGTCATGCGGGCCGCACGGAGACGTTCGGCAGCGGAAGGATGAACTTCGTGCCGCGGCCGACCATGGCCGACTCGCGCGCGAGAAACCCGTCAATGAAGCTGTAGGGCAACGCCAGCAGCCACTTGGGGTTCTGCCGGTGAAGCTCGTCTTCGGTCACGATCGGGATGTCGGTGCCGATCAGGTACTTGCCCCACTTGAAGGGATTCACGTCGGCGGCAAACGGCGTGTCCTTGACCGTGAGGCCGCAGTACTGCGCGATCGTGTTGCCCTTGGTCGAGGCGCCGTAGATCCAGACGGCTTCTCCCGCGCGATTCAAACGATCGAGCATGGTCCTCAGATCGTCACGCGTGCGCGCGATGCGATCGGCGAACGCCAGATAGGTCGCCGGTTGGCCGAGGCCGGCCCGCTCTTCCGAAGCGATGAGCGCCGGCACGCGCCCATGAATCGGCCGCGGCCCGCCCGCTTTCTGCATGAACACCCGGTAGCTCCCGCCGTAGACGTCGTTCAGCTCGACGTCGAAGATCTCCAGACCAGCCTTCTTCATCACGACCGCGAGCGAGCGCAGGTCGTAGTAGCCGACGTGCTCGTGCACGATGTTGTCGTACATGTTCGTGTCGAGCATGGTCGGCATGTACACCATCTGCACGATCCACACGCCGTCGTCGCGCAGGCACGCCGCGACGTCGCGCGAGAACGAGACCGGATCGCTGAGGTGATAGAACATCGCGATGCTGAAGATCAGCTTCGCCTTCGGCAACCCGAAGTCCTGGAACTTCTCGACGCTGAAGAGACCGCGTCGCAGGTGCAGGTCGGGATCGGCAAACACCGGCGTGATGTTCTGCGCGGCGTCGATGCCGCAGAGCGTCAGCCCTCGCCCCGCCAACATCGACAGCATCGTCGCGTCGTTGCAGCCGATGTCGAGGACGACGTCCCCGCGTTCGAGGCCGACGCCGATCCCTGCATTCGCGACCGACTGCAACACGGGCCGCATCGACGGATTCGTCGAGCTCTGATAGGGATACGCTTCGTACATCTCGCTCAGGTCGAATTCGTGCTGCAGTTGCAGGAGCCCGCAGGCGCCGGGACCGGCGCAGAGCGTGAGCGCCATCGGATACGCCTGCAGCGTGGCCCGATAGGTGAGGTCGGTCGGAAAGATCGACGAGAGGTACTGCTTCCCGAGATCGAGGCACGGGACGAGTTCGCGATTGCCGCACACGCGGCAGGCGCGGATCTCAGGACAAGGTTGACGCAAACCGAAGCACCTCTCTGGCGTCGGGGAATTCCCGGTCAGGATTCAGGATCTCCTGCACCTCGACCGGCCCGGAGAACTGGGCGTCTTTCTTCATGTGCGCGGCAAGGTCCTTGAGCGCAAGCGTGTTCTTCGCGCCGACCTCGATCACGCCGCTGACATCGTAACGCCCCATCGCGCCGGAGACCCAGCCGGCGGCAAAGTGCACGTCGGTGAAGGCGTATCGGCTCTCGCCGCTGACATACACGGGGCTGCCCTTACTGATATCGATGATCGCGCCCTTCGTCAGGCCTCGTCCGTAGAGATTCGAGAATCGGACGACCAGGCAGTCCGGCCGCTCGCACAGCACCTCGGCCGCGGCCTTGTGCCGGCCGTAGACGGTGTGCCGCTCGCAGCGCGCGGAGACGCTGCTGATCTGAATGAACCGGTCGAAGCGCCAGCCATTGAGCAAATCGCTCGTCTTCTGAACGGTCTCGATGAAATCCAGGTCGGGATGCTGCTTCGCCCAGAATCGCCGCGACGGCATCGCGGCGTTCACGACGACGTCGTAGCGGCCGGCGCGCGCGGCCTCGAAGTTGTCGCGGGTGACCGCGGTCACGTCGTGTTCCTTCGCGACGAGAACATCCGCCAGCACGCGCCCGAAAAAGCCCGACGCACCGACGACGGCCACTCTCGAAGGCATCAGGCGCGCGGTGGATTGATCAGGTCTTCGCGGACGATCGGCGGATGGCAGTCATCCCATCGCTTGCTGAGGAGCGCAATCGCCGTCACGGGCGTGATCGCATAGAACGCGTGCGACACGCCGCTCGGCGTCCGCACGCACATGCCCTTGCTCATGTGGATCAGCCGCTGGCCGTCCGGCCCGTCGGGATCGCGGCTGACCATCGCGCCCTCGCCTTCCACGATCAGGAAGTACTCGTGGAACTCCGGATGGTAGTGATTGCCGCGCGTCTTCCCCGGCTGGAAATACAGCATGTTGAATTCAACGATGGCGTCCTGCGGCAGCCAGGTGAAGATGCCGCCCCGTCCGTCACTGAGGGTCAGCAGGTTGCACGAGGGATGCAGAAGCTCTTGTTTCGGCGCCATCAACTCACTCTACTGCTTTCTGAGCTCGCGTCCCCGTTCGACCATCTTCGTGCCCGCCTCGCCCCAGCCGGCGACGAACACGCGGAACCCCTGCTTGTAGCGCATCTCCATGTCCTCAGCGGTGTTCGACGGGAAGCCGCACGGCACGTTGAACTCCTTGCACGCCGACAGCACCTGCTGAATCGCCTTCTCCCACGCCTCGGCGTCGAACACCGTGACCCCGCGGCCGTTCGGCCCGATCTCCTGCTTGCCATCGGCGCCCATCTTCGGACTCGAGAACACGCCGCGCAGCGTGCCCGCGCCCGGCCACAACACGCCGACGCCCTTCACGGCCGCGATCTCGCGTACGTGCGCCAGCCCTTCCTTGCTTTCGACGATGGTCCAGTTGACCAGCTCGCCATCCTTATTAAGGGGCCACAGGTCCGCCTTCTTCCGGTAGTCGGACTCGCTCATGCCCCAGATCTTCGGCGCGTTGCCGGTGGAGTCCGGCCGCGTGCCGCCCTTGCTCTTGTAGCGCATGGCCTTGATGCCGGCCGCAACTTCCGCGGCGCTCTCCGTGCCGACGAACATGATCGTCGTCACCCCGGCGTCCAGCTGCTTGCCGATCGCCTCGGTCGCCTTCGCGTAGTCCGTGCCGATCTCCTGCATCTTCACGACGATCGAATGCGAGAAGTGCGGGCTCGGCGCTTTCACGAGCAATCCATTGTCGGCGAGCGCGCCGAGCATCGTCGTGAACGCGGGCAGACCGGCGTCGACGCTACGTTCCATGGAGCCGTCGAAGATGAAATCCGACGGCGCCGCGAGCGCTTCCTTCGCGAGATCGGCGACGGTCCGTGCCGGCGCGGCCGGGGCCGCCGGCGCCGCGTTGCCGCCACCGCCGCCGCGCCGTCCGAGGCTCGGCACATAGAGGCCGAACACCGGCTGCTTGTTGGCGAGCAGATCCACCATCGGGTTGAGCCGAGGCTTCGCGGCCTCGAGCGTGACGAGACTTCCGATCAATCCGACTGTTGCTGCAGCAACCACGACACCCCGAACACGCATGCGGCCTCCCGCTCCTGGACTGGAGCGCACATTATTACCGTACGAGCGCCTGGTAGACGAGATTCGGGAACTTCTCCCGAAGATCGGTGCGGTTGGGCATCAACTGCATCATGAAGACCATCGTGAGCTTGTCGGCCGGATCCACGCGGTACACGCTGCCGTACGCGCCGCCCCAGCCGAACGCGCCGGCGCTGCTGAGGCCGTTGCCGCCGAACCACTCGGTCGTCTCGAACGCGAGGCTGTAGCCCATCCCGGTCGACGAGTGCAGCGTGCCGACGGCGTTCACGGTCAGCAGCGCGGCGGACTTCGGCGACAGGACGCGCGCGCCGTCGAGCTCGCCGCCGCGGCGGATCATCTCCAGGAAGCGCGCATAGTCGCGCGCCGTGGACACCAGGCCGGCGCCGCCGGAGAAGTTCCTGCGCGGCCCGTCGACGTAGTCGCCTTGTCCCTTCGGACCGGCAGGCGCCCTCACCGCCCGGGCATCGTCGCCGCTCGCATACACCGCGGTCAGCCGCGCGGCCTTGTCGCGCGGCACGAAGAAGAATGTGTCGTTCATCTTCAGCGGCGCCGTGATGCGCTCGCGAATGAACGCGTCGAGCGGCTGCTTCGCGACTCTCTCGACGATGCAGCCCGCGATGTCGTTGCCGTAGCCGTAGACCCAGGCCTCGCCCGGCTGGGCAACAAACGGCAGCGTGCCGAGCCGGTCGACCGAATCGCAAACGGGCTCGTCCTTGTCCGCGAAATACCAGCCCTCGCCGGCGGCGGGACCGAAGCCCTTGGCTTCGTAGAGCTTTGCGACCGATGAGTCGGTCCCGTACGAAATGCCGGCGGTGTGTGTGAGGAGATCGCGGATCGTGATTCGCCGCTTCGCCGGAACGATCTCGACGCCCTGCGGCGTGCGCATGGCGACGGTGGTCTTCGAAAACGCCGGCAGGTACTTGCTCACCGGATCGTTGATGAGCAGCTTGCCTTCTTCCATGAGGATCATCACCGCGGTCGCGGTGATGGCCTTTGTCTGCGAGGCGATGCGAAAGAGCGCGTCGGGCGCCATCTTTCGTCCCGCTTCCTTGTCCGACCATCCGAACGCGCGTTCGTAGACGGGCTTCCCGTCCTGCAGCACGAGCAGCACGGCGCCGGGCAGCCGGCCGTCATCGACGTACTGGTTGAAGACGGCGTCGATGCGGGCGGCACGCTCGGTGGACCAGACGCTGACCGCGGCCGCCTGGTGGGCACGGGTGGCCGGCGCGCCGGCCAGCACGACCGCACAGAGGACCGCAAGGCGCCAAAGTCGCATGGCACATATTAAGCACGGTTAATCCCCCGTTCATCGTGGCTGAATGCCCGCCGCGTCAACTCTTAGTGACAGCACATTGACGGCGATCTCGCCGCCACCTTGAAGGAGACGAACGATGAAGATGCACGCAAAGACCCTCGCACTGATCGGCGCGCTGGCCCTGGTGCCGGCGATGGCTCTCGCCCAGACCAAGCCGGCGCCCTCCGCGCCGAAGGCGGCCCCGAAGGCCGCCGCCGCGGCGCCCGCGAAGCCGGCCGCCACGCACTCGACCACGGGCATCATCAAGTCGGCCGACGCGACCTCGCTCGTGATCGCGAAGACCGAGAAGGACACGAAGACGACGACCTTCGCGCTGAATTCGGCGACGGTCAGCAAGGGCGCGATGACGCCCGGCGCGCGCGTCGAAGTGCGGTACCGCACCGAAGGTACCCAGAACATCGCCACGGCCGTCACGGCCACTCCGGCGAAGAGCATGCCGAAGTCCGGTAAATAGCCTCCTCTCCAAAGGACCGGCTTCGGGGCGGGTGCGACCATGCACGCTGAGCAGCAGGCACCGGTTGCACCCGCTTTTCTTCTTCTGATCGCGCTCGCGGCCTCGCCGCTGATCGTCCGCGGGCACGAGCAGCCGCTGCATCTCTACGGCGAGCCGGGCCGACCGGCGGTCGTGCTGTTGAGCGGCGACGGCGGCTGGATTCACGTCGCACCCCATCTCGCCACATCCCTCGCCGCGTCCGGCTACTACGTCGTCGGCATCGACGCGCGCGCGTATCTCGAGAGCTTCACGAGTGGCTCCGGCGCGCTCCGTGTTGAGGATGTTCGGCAGGACATCGCCTCGATGGTCGCGTTTGCGGCGAGCCGCGGCGCGCCCGGCCGCAAACCGCTGCTGGCCGGTGTGTCCGAAGGCGCCGGGCTCGCGGTGATCGGCGCCGGATCCGGCGCGGTGCGTGAGGCCGTGTCGGGCGTGCTGGCGGTCGGCCTGCCCTCGCAAATCGAGCTCGGGTGGCGCTGGCGCGACGCGATCATCTATCTCACGCACGCCGCGCCGAATGAACCGCTGGTGCCGACCTCGGCCGTGGTCGGCGCGATGTCACCGACGCCGCTGGCGGTCATTCACTCGCTCAACGACGAGTACACGCCCATCGCGGATGCCGCGTCGCTGGTCGCGCGCGCCGGCGAACCGAAGAAGCTGTGGACCGTCGCGGCGGCCGACCACCGATTCAGCGATAACCTCGCCGGTCTGGACGCGCGCGTCCTCGACGCGGTCGCCTGGATCGGCCGCGGAGGGCGTTGACATGCGCGCCGCCTTCACCTCGCTCCCCGCCGTCAGCCTGCTCGTCGCGGCCGTGCTCACGATCGCGAACTACGCGGTGATGACCGGCTACGACCTGCTGGCCTTCCGCTACGCCGGCGCCCGGCTGCGCGCGCGGCGCATCGTCTTCGCCTCGTTCATCTCCTACGCCGTCTCGAACAACATCGGCTTCGCGATGGTGTCGGGCGCGTCGGTGCGCTTCCGGTTCTACACGCGCTGGGGCGTGAGCGCGGAAGCGCTCGCGCGCGTGGTGTTCTCCTACTCGGCGACGTTCTGGCTGGGCCTCCTCGCGCTCGGGGGGATCAGCCTGATGACGACGGGCATCGCGCCGGCTGCGGGCGGCGCGCTGATCACGCTCGTCGCGCTCTACCTGGCGGCCGCGATCTTCTGGCGGCGGCCGATTCGTCTGTGGCGGTTCACGCTCCCGATCCCCTCGGTGAGCATCGCGTCCGCGCAGGTGCTGTTGTCGTCGATCGATTGGATCCTCGCCGCGCTCGTGTTGTACGTCCTGATCCCGCACGGCGCGATCGGATTCCTGCGTTTCTCGACGTTCTTCCTGGCCGCCATGCTGGCCGGGCTCGTCAGTCATGTGCCCGGCGGATTGGGCGTGTTCGAAACGACGCTGGCGCTCCTGCTGTCGCCGGCCGTGCCCGCGTCGGCGCTGGTGCCGGCGCTCCTCGCCTACCGCGCGATCTACTACATCGGCCCGCTGATCGTGGCCGCGCTGATGCTCGCCGGCTTCGAAGCCGCGGTCCGCCGCGAGCGCGCCGCCGCCATCCGGTCGAGGCTCAGGGACGCGGCGTTGACGCTCAGCCCCCAGGCCTTCGCGGTCCTCAGCTTCGTCACGGGATTGGTGCTCCTCTTCTCCGGCGCGACGCCCGCGGTCTCCGCGCGCATGACGTGGCTCTCGCACACGTTTCCCATCGGCGTCATCGAAGCCTCGCACTTCCTGGGCAGCATTGCCGGCGTCGTGCTGCTGCTCGTCTCGCAGGGACTCGCGCGGCGGCTCGACGCGGCGTGGTTCGCCTCGGTGGCGGCGCTCGGCGTCGGCATCGCGGCGTCGCTGCTCAAGGGATTCGACTACGAGGAGGCCGCGGTGATGTCGGTCGCGCTGGCCGCGCTCGTGTTCGCCCGGCCGGCATTTCGCCGCCGAGCGGCGTTCTTCGCGACGCGATTCTCGACCGGCTGGATCCTCGCCGTGGCGGCCGGCGTCGGCGCGTCGATCTTCCTCGGCTTCTTCGCTTTCAAGCACGTCGCGTACTCGCACGAGCTGTGGTGGCAGTTCGAGGTCGAGAGCGACGCCTCGCGGTTCCTTCGCGCCTCAGTCGGCGCGGCCATCGTCATGGTGGCGTTCGTCGCGGCGCGGCTCGTGCGGCCCGCGCCGCACCAGATCGATCCCCCGACGGCGGAGGATCTGGCGGCGGCCGAAGGGATCGTGCGGCGCCAGTCGCGCACGCTCCCGCAGCTCGTGTTTCTCGGCGACAAAGGACTGATCTTCAACGCCGATCGCACCGGTTTCGTGATGTACGGCGTGCGCGGACGGACGTGGGTCGCGCTCGGCGATCCCGTCGGCCCCGAGAGCGTCGTGAACGATCTGATTCGAGAATTCCTCGAGCGCTGCAACGACTTCAACGGCACGCCGGTGTTCTACCAGGTGACGCCGGGCTACCTGCACCGCTACGCGGATTTCGGGTTGACGTTCGTGAAACTCGGCGAAGAGGCGCAGGTCGACCTGAATCTGTTCAGTCTCGACGGACCGTCCGGCGCGCGCTATCGCCAGGCGATCCGGCGACTGCAGAAGGAGGGCGCGGCCTTTGCCGTGATCGACCCGGCCGAGGCCGCCGCGCGCATGGACGACCTTCGGCGGGTGTCCGACGACTGGCTGTCGACGCGGACGGGCGGCGAGAAGGGATTCTCGCTGGGGTTCTTCAACCCGGCCTACCTCGGCCGCGGACCGGTCGCCGTGGTGACGCGAAACGGCGACGTCGAGGCCTTCGCGAATCTGTGGGTCAGCGAGGATCGGCGCGAAGCCTCGGTGGATCTGATGCGCCACACCGCGCGCGCGCCGAAGATCACCATGGAAGCGCTGATCGCCAACATCCTCGTCTGGGCCAAGGCCGAGGGCATCCAGCGATTCGTCCTCGGCATGGCGCCGTTGTCCGGGCTCCAGCCGACCCGCGCGGCCTCCCGCTGGACCCGCCTTGGCGCAATTCTGTACCGGCACGGCGAGCGGATGTACCGCTTCCGAGGACTTCGAGCGTTCAAAGAAAAATTTCGTCCCGACTGGGAGTCGCGGTACCTCGCGTATCCCGGCGGGCTGCGTCTGCCGCGCGTCCTCACCGACGTCTCGGCGCTGATTGCCGGCGGCTACCGGCAAATCTTCTTAAGATAGGAGTAGCAGGTCATGCGGATTCTCGTGGTTGAAGATGATGTGAAGGTGGCGGAGTTCGTGCGGCGCGGGCTCACCGAAGAAGGCTACGCGGTCGACGTGCTGCACGACGGCACGGACGCCGGCGACCAGGCCGCCGTGTTCGACTACGACGCGGTCGTGCTCGACATGATGCTGCCGAAGCAGTCCGGCTTCCAGGTGCTGCGGGCCATCCGCTCGCGCAAGGCCTCGCTGCCCGTCGTCATTCTCACGGCGCGCGACTCGGTGCAGGACCGGATCGCCGGCCTCGACGCCGGCGCCGACGACTACATGGCGAAGCCGTTCGCGCTGGCGGAGCTCTCCGCCCGCCTGCGCGCGCTCCTGCGCCGCGGCGCGCCGCGCGTCACGACGCTCCGCGTCGGCGATCTCGAGGTGGACACGATCCGCCGTTCGGTCACGCGCGGCGGCAAGCCGATCGACCTGAAGCCGAAGGAGTACGCGCTCCTCGAATTCCTCATGAAGCACGCCGACCGGCCGGTGACGCGCTCGCTCATCATCGAGCACGTGTGGGACATCCACTTCGACAGCGTCAGCAACGTCGTCGAGGTCTACATCAACGCGCTCAGAAACAAGATCGACCGGGGACTGACGCCGCTCATCCATACGATTCGCGGCGTCGGCTATATGCTCAGCGCCAAACAAGAATGACGGCTGAGTCGTCGAACGCGTGAAGCCCATCGCCGTCCGCACGCGGCTGACGCTGGTCTACACCGGCGTGCTGGCCGTGTTGCTGGCCGGCCTGGGATTCGCCGCCTACCGCGTGCTGTCGGCCCAGCTGGAGTCGGCCGCCAATTCGGATCTCAAGGAACTCACCGACGGCCTGCATGGATACCTGCGCCTGGCCGACGGCGCGCCGACGTTCGTCTACGACCGCAGCGACCCGGCGCAGGTCGCGTTCATCGAAAGCGCCACGCGGTTCTATCAGCTCTACGACCTCGGCACCGGCGAGCTGGTCGTGCAATCGCCCGCCATGTCGCCGCTGGCCGTCGGGTTCACCGCCGACGAGGTCAAGGAGTACGGCGCGCGCGAGGGCGTGCGGGACATCGTCACCGACCAGGGCCGGCTGCGCTTTTCGAGCACGGTGGTGCGCCTCGGGCCCGACCGCGCCTACCTCCTGCAGGTCGGCGTGCTGCTGAAGTCGATGGATCGCGCGCTGCGCGAATTCCTGGGTTTGCTGCTCTGGGGCATTCCGATCGGGTTGATCGTGGCCGCCGCGGCGAGCCGCTGGATGGCCGGCCGTTCGCTGGCGCCGATGCGGAAGCTGTCGGACGCGGCGAGGTCGATCGGCGTTCACGCGCTGGATCGGCGGATGCCGGTGCGCGGCGCCGGCGACGAGCCCGACCAGGTCGCCGCCGCCTTCAATGAAACGCTCGCGCGTCTCGAAGCGTCGGTCGACGAGATGCGGCAGTTCAGCGCCGCGCTCGCGCATGAGTTGCGCACGCCGCTGGCCGCGCTGCGCGGCGAGATCGAGACGCTGCTGCTCCATCCGCGCTCGCCCGACGAGTACCAGCGCGGCCTCGTCAGTCAGCTCGAGGACATCGACAAGCTGAGCCGTATGGTGAGCCAGTTGCTCACGCTGGCGCGCGCGGAATCCGGCGAGATCCAGCTCGCCCGCGATCCGGTGGACCTGTCGTCGCTCGCGCAGTCGATCGTGAGTCAGCTCGAGACGCTCGCCGAGGCCAAGGGGCTCACGCTGACCTGCGACGCGCCGGCGCCCGTGCGCGTGACCGGCGATGAGGGCTGGATCGAGCGGCTCGTGCTGAACCTGCTCGACAACGCGATCAAGTTCACGGCCTCGGGCGGCCGCCTCACGCTGTCGGTCTTCGAGAAGGACGGCGCGGCGCACGTCGTCATGCGCGATACCGGCATCGGCGTGGCCGCCGCCGATCTGCCGCGCATCTTCGAGCGGTTCTACCGCGCGGATTCCGCCAGATCCCCGCAAACCGAGGGCACGGGCCTGGGCCTGACCCTGGCGAAGTGGATCGCCGACCGTCACGGCGCGACGATCACGGCCTCGAGCGAGCCGGGCGCCGGCACGGCGATCACCGTAGTTTTCCGCCTCACCCGCTGAAAATTCCCCGAATCCGCCGGATTTGCGGCGTTGTCCCCGTGCGGACACCGACGGCATCCAATCTGCAATAGCCCCGGTCCAGCGATGTTCAGCCTCGAGGAACTCCGGCAGACGCCCGCGCTGCTCAAGCTCGACCTCTACTGCCGCGGCATGCGGATTCTGTCGTCCTGCGACGGCGGGAACGACACCGGCCGGGGCGTGCTTCGGACCCGCGCTGGCCTCGGCAGCGGCCTCGAGATCATTCTGCCGCACGGACTCTGGACCAACGTGCCGGTCACGGAAGGCTTCGCGAAGTCCTCGCCGTACGCGCTCCATCGCGAGAACGATCAGTTCCTCCTGATGCGCGGCAGCGAGATCGTGGCGCCCGTTCAGCTCTCGCCGCGCCCGAAGTGGTACGACAAGCTCACGACGAGCGGCAAGAAGATGACGCGCGTCGGCACGCTGCAGGGCACTTACCTCGCGATCTACCCCGCGAAGGTCTGCGACTACTGGGTGCAGAAACCCGACAAGGTGAACTGCCGCTTCTGCTCCGTCGGCCTGAATCTCGGCGTGGACGATGACACGGTGAAGTCGGTGGAAGAAGTGATGGAGGTGGTGCGCGCCGCGCGCGCCGAGTCGAAGATCACCTACGTCGACTTCAACACCGGCCACTACGAAGGCGATACGTATCTCGACCTGCTCGAGCCGTACATCACGCGCATCAAGAAGGAAACGGGGCTGCTCGTCGGCGTGCAGACGCCGCCGCATCCCGACCTCGGGCGCTACGACAAGCTCCGCGCGATGGGAGTGAACCGCGTGTCGTTCTGTTTCGAGATCTTCGATCGCGAGCGGTTCCGCGAAGTCTGCCCGGGCAAGCACGCGCAATACGGCATGGACCGCTATCTCGACGCGATCCGGTACTGCGCCAGCCTGGCGGACCGCGGTCCGGCGACCGAGCCGTGGGTGGTGAACGGCGAGATCATCGCGGGCCTCGAATCGCCCGAGTCGTCGATCCGCGCCATCAACTGGGTGACCTCAGTCGGCGCCGTGCCGACCGTCTGTGTCTTCCGCCCGCTCGCCGGCACCGACTACGCCAAGCTCCCGCCGCCCGATCCCGAGCCGCTCGTCCCGGTGTTCCGCCGACTCTATGAAGCATGCATGGAGGCGGGTCTGCCGATCGGCTGCGCGCCGAACATCCATGTGTCGCTCGTGATGCTGCCCGAGGAGTGCAAGGAACTCTCGACCCGGCACTACCGCTGGCAGGAGCTGAAACTCGCCGCGCTCAAGCGCGGCCTCGGCTGGTACCTGAACCGGAGGTTCACCAAAGCCGAGGCGCGAGCCTGAGCCGCAGTCCTACTTGATCATCGAGCTGCCATCGGGCTGCCGCTCGCGGTGCGCGTCGTGGCAGGTCTTGCAGCTGCCGGCGATCGCCGTCGCCGCGGTCGCAATCGCCGCGTCGTCCTTTGCCTTCACGGCGGTTTCGAGATCGGCGGTGACCTTCAGCGCGTCCGTCGCCCAGCCGATCGCGTCATCGACCTTCTTGTCCTGCCAGAACTTCAGCGTCGTTTCGAACGCCGGCTTGAGCGCGGCAACTGACGTGGCAAGGCCTTCGTAGTCCTTCGCCGCCACCTGGCGCCGGATCGCGCCGTTGTTCGTGTTGATCGCCTTCATCGCCGCGACGTAGTTTTCCGGCGGCTTCTCGGACGCCGACACCACGCTCACCGCCAACACACCCGCCAGCACCGCCACTGCCCAGTTGAATCTCGTCTTCACGGAACCTCCATTAACCATTACACATCGCCCATTACCTATTTCTTATCCGGCAGCGTCAGCGCCACCAGCGAAGTGTTCGCGCCCGACCCGGTCGCGAACACGATGTACTGCTTGCCCTTGTGCATGAACGTCATCGGCACGGCGCTCGTCTTGCTCGGAATCTTCACCGCGCCCACTTCCTTGCCGGTCGCCTTGTCCACCGCGTAGAGCGTGGGCGGCGCGCCGGCCGGTCCGCCGCTGCGGCCGGTGCCGTAGATGACGAGCGATTTCGTGTTGATCACCTGCGGCTGACCGCCCGCGCCGACCGGCGGCAGCTTGACGTCCTTGAACATCGGATCCGCGCTCGTCACCTGATTGAAGCCGCCGTTGGGGATCCACCACGCCTTGTCGCCGGTGTTCATGTTGTAAGCCGTCACGCCGCCGAACTCCTTCGGCTTGACGATCGACACGCCGCTACGACCGGTGCCGCCGATGGTCGACACGCCGAGCCGGCCGGCGCCGAATCCGCGGCCGCCGGCGCCGCCGCCGCGCGGCGCTTCCGGTTTCACGTATCCGGGAGGCGGCGGCAGCGCGCCGAGCAGGCCGCAGCTATCGTGCGTCGAGCTGTAGTTGAACTCCGAGCACGGATCCTTCGCGAGCGTGATCGAGCTCATGCCGGTCTGCGATCCGACGTAGAAGAAACCCGTCTCGGGGTCGAACGCGGCGCCGCTGTCGATGTTCACGCCGCCGCTCGCGCCCGGCGCGTACCACGAGCACTTGAGCGTGCCCGCCGGCCCGTCGTTCGCCGAACCGGGAATGAAGTACGGCCCCATCCGGCACTGCTTCGCCTGCGCGAGCGCCGCCGCTTTGATCTCGGGCGTGTAATCGATGAGGTCCGATTCCAGCAGGCCCTGCTGCGAGTACGGCGCGGGCTTGCTCGGGATCGGCTGCGTCGCCGCCGTCTGCTCGCCCTTCACGTCGCTCTGCAGCACCGGCGTTTCCGGCATCGGCCAGATCGGCTCGCCGGTCGCGCGATCGAACGCGTAGATCCAGCCCTGCTTGGTCGTCTGCGCGACGACTTTGCGCAGCTTGCCGTCGACGGTCACGTCCATCAGGTTCGGCGCCATCGGGTTGTCGTAGTCCCA
>SCUN01000342.1 GCA_004297655.1 Acidobacteriota bacterium
ATGAAGTCGATCGCGTTGCGCGACGCCAGCGGAAGATTCGAAATCTGCTTGAGGTCGATCGTCTTGGCGACCGACGAACCGGTCGTCTGCACCATCGCCGCCGCGGCTTCGACCGTGACGGTCTGCTCGAGACCGCCCACTTCGAGCGTGGCCTTGATCGAGGTGGGGGCGCCCGCGGTGACGCGGACCTCCTTGGCGACGAACGTCTTGAATCCCTGCAACTGCACGGAGACCGTGTAGCTGCCGACTGTCAGCGAGGGCACCGTGAAGGCGCCGTTGCTGCCCGACACGACTTCGAATGTCGCGTTGGTCGCTTCGTTCTTGACTGTCACCGTGGCGCCGGGTACGACGCCGCCGGTGGCGTCCACCACCACGCCGCTGATCGACGACGTGGCGCCGCCCTGAGCGAAGGCGGCCGCGCTGAGCCCGAAGATCAGGGACAACGCGAGGACAAGCCTCATTGCCTGTTGCTTCATTGGGTCTTCTCCGTAGGGAGATGGGGTCGAACCGGCGCGCGAGCGCACACCGACACCGGGCTGCGCGTCTCCTCCCCAAGCCGCGCACCCACGATGTGATTAAGGATTCTTAATGTTTGTCCGAGCGAAAGCAATACTGCCGAGATTCCGGCGTCCCGATACCGACCGATTGGTCGGTAAGGCTACTTCACCAGCGCCCGCACGATGGTGTCGAGCCCCGGAAACTGCTTGTCGATGTACGGATTGCCGCCGTCGAACAACGGATCCTGCCGCCCGGCCCGAATGCCCCCGCCCGCATCGTCCCCGTATTGCTTGTTCCAGCGATCGACGACGTCCATGCCGCGCGTGACGCGGCCGAACGGCACGAACGGCTCCTTGTCGTGGGTGGGGGAGTTGTCCCGGAGGTTGATGAAGACCTGGGTGGTCAGCGCCGTTTGATCCTTGAAGGCGAACGCGACCGTGCCGCGCACGTTGGAGTGCTCGGGCTGAAACGGGTCGTTCGTGAAATTCGCCACGCGCCACGCTTTCGCGATGGCGGGCGTGCCGTTGATGCCCCACTGCGCCCACTGGTCGCGGACAACGCGGTGGATCCGCATGTCGTCGAAGTAGCCGAGACGCGCGAGGTTGTAGAAGCGGTCGGCCGACCGCGGCGCCCACGCGCGGGTCACTTCGATGTCGACGTCACCTTTGGTCGTCACGAGCGTAATAACGGAATGGGCCGGCGCGGGTTTCGAAAACTCGGGCGAGGCCGGGTTGAGCAGGACCGACTGGATCGAGAGCGCGGCGACGGCGGCAAGCGTCCAGGGTCGGCCCGGGATTGCGCTGACGGACATGCCCGTAAGGTAGCACCCAACCGGGGCCCGGCGGACCCCGTCTGAAAGGCGTCACATGACCGCACTCCTGAGAGATCTGCGTCTCGCCGCCCGCGTCCTCCTGCGCACCAAGAGCTGGACGGCCGTGGTGCTCGTCTCGCTCGCGCTCGGCATCGGCGCCAACACCGCGTTGTTTACCGCCGTGAACGGGCTCCTGCTCCAGACCGTCCAGGTCCGCGAGCCGGAACGCCTCGTGCGCTTCAACTGGGCCGGCAAGAACGACATGGTCCGCAGTTCCAGCGACTACGGATACTCCGGCGCCACCGGCACCCGCAACGTCCGGTCCACCTTCTCGTTCGAGATGTTCAACGAGCTGCGCAAGGCGAACACGACCCTGACCGATCTCACGGCCGGCTCGCCGATGGGCGGCCTCAACGTCATCCTCAACGGCGACGCGCAAATCGCCACGGGCTACCAGGCCGCCGGCAACTACTTCAAAGTCATTGGCGTCTCGGCCGCGCTCGGCCGCGTCTTCGACGAAAGCGACGACACCGTCAGCGCATCGCCGGTGGCGGTGATCAGCTATCCGTACTGGAAGAAGCGCTTCGCGGGGGAGGCCTCGGTCGTCAACCGCGTCGTCTCGATCAGCGGCCAGATGGTCACGATCATCGGCGTGACGCCTCAGGGCTTCTCCGGCATCCAGCGACTCGGGAACGAACCGCCGGACATCACCGTGCCGCTCGCGTTCGACGCGGTCTTCAGCCCGCCGGCGCCGCTCCCCAACGCGCCGGCGCCGATCCCCCGCCTGAACCAGCCCACGTACTGGTGGCTGCAGCTCATCGGGCGGCTCAAGCCCGGGGCCTCGATTGAGCAGGCGCACGCGAACTTCGCCACGGTGTTTCAGAACACCGCCAAGGCCGGGATGGCCGAGTATCAGTCGTCGCTCAAAGACGAAGAGAAGAACCTCACCACGAACCGCCAACGCGGCACGAGCGTGCCCGACCTGCTCGTTAAGTCCGCCGCGCACGGCTACTACGAGATCGATCCGCAATCGCGGCGCTCGGCCGGCTTCCTGAGCGCCGTCGTCATCATCGTCCTGCTCATCGTCTGCGCGAACGTGGCGAACCTGCTGTTGTCGCGCGCGACGACGCGGCACCGCGAGATCTCGGTGCGGCTGTCGATGGGCGCGACGCGCGGACGATTGATCCGGCAACTGCTCACCGAAAGCCTGCTCCTCTCGAGCCTTGGCGGCGCGCTGGGCATTCTGGTGGGGTATTGGTCGCGCGGACTGCTGCCATTCGGTCAGACCGTGCCGCTCGACTGGCGGGTGTTCGGGTTTGTCGCGGGCGTCAGCATGCTGACCGGCGTCGTCTTCGGGCTCCTCCCGGCATTTCGCGCCACGCGCGTGGACCTCGCCGGCGCGATGAAGGAGAACAGCCGCAGCGTCACGAGCTCGCGCTCGATTCTGAGCAAGGGCCTGCTGATTTTGCAGGTGGCGATGTCGCTGGTGCTGCTCATCGGCGCCGGCCTGTTCCTGCGCACGCTCGAGAACCTCAAGAGCGTGGACGTCGGTTTCGATTCGAAGAACCTCCTGATGTTCAGCGTCAATCCCGGCGTGAATCGCTACAACGCCGAGAAATCCGCCGCCATCTTCCGGCAGACGCTCGAACGGATGTCGTCGCTGCCCGGCGTGACGTCCGGCGCGCTGACGCGGACGACGCTGCTCTCGGGCAGCACCAGCACCAGCTCGATGTGGAAGCAGGGGCAGACCGAGGAGAAGGCGACCGTCGAGGAGATGTACATGATGGACGTCTCGCCGACGTTCTTCGCGACGCTGGGCATCCCCGTGCAGATGGGCCGCGGCTTCACCGATCACGACGACCTGGTCGCGCCGAAAGTGACGATCATCAACGAAGCGGCGGCGCGTCTCCTGTATCCCGCAGGCAACGCCGTCGGTCAGCGCATTGGCGGCTCGTTCGAGAAGTCGAACGACTTCGAAATCATCGGCGTCGTCCGCGACACCAAGTATGCGAGCGTGCGCGATCCCGGGCCGCCGACGATGTATCGGTGCATCTGGCAGGGGCCGGCGCGAAGCACGAACGTGGTGCTGCGGACGGCGGGCGATCCGATGGCGATGACCGAGGCGGTGCGGGCGGCGATGCGCGACGTCGATCCGACGCTGCCGATTCCGCGGTTCACGTCGCAGACCGAGCAGATCTCGCTCCGGTTTGCGCAGGAGCGATTGTTCGCGACGGCGTATACCGCGTTTGGCGCGCTGGCGCTCGTGCTCGCCTGTATCGGGCTGTTCGGCCTGATGAGCTACAACGTCGCGCGCCGCACGAACGAAATCGGGATCCGCATGGCGCTCGGGGCCGAGCGCCGCACGGTGGTCGGCATGGTGATGGGCGAGTCGATGCTGCTCGTGAGCGTGGGCGTGGCGCTCGGACTCGGCGCCGCGCTGTGGGCGGGCCGATTCGTGCAGACGGTGCTCTACGGACTCACGGCGACCGACACCGTGACGATCGGTGCGGCGGTGGCGCTCATCGCGGTCGTCTCGGCGCTGGCCGGATACCTGCCGGCGCGGCGCGCATCGAAGGTCGATCCGATGGTGGCACTGCACCAGCAGTAGGAAATAAAGCACAATGACGAGTGCTGATGGAATCCGCCAGCACTCGATCGTCCCCGACGCTCGCGCTCGGACTCGCCACCGCGTCGTTCGCGCTGTCGTTTGCGGCGTGGGGACTGGTCGGCGGCCTCGCGCCGATCTTCACTGAACTCTACAAGCTGAACGCGTCGCAGACGGCGTTGCTCGTGGCGGTGCCGGTGCTGCTCGGCTCGCTCGCGCGGCTGCCGATGGGCATGCTGACCGACCGGTTCGGCGGCCGCCTCGTGTTCACGCTGCTGCTCGTCGCCAGTTCCGCGGCCGCGGCGATTGTGCCGATGACCTCGAGTTACGGTCAGATGATCGGCGCCGGGTTCGCGCTCGGGCTGGCCGGTTCGTCGTTTGCCATTGGCGCCGCGTTCGTCTCGCGCTGGACGCCGGCCGGACGACAGGGGACGGCGCTCGGCATCTACGGGCTCGGCACGCTCGGCCAGTCGTTCGCGGTGTTCGGCGGGCCGGTGATCGCGGCGGTGTTCGGATGGCCGCGTGTGTTTCAGGGCATGAGCCTCGCGCTCATCGTCTGGGCCTCGGCATTCTTTCTGCTCGCGAGAAACCCGCCTGGCGTCGCGCGGCCGGCCGGGGTCGGCGCGATGGTACGGCTGTTGCGGACCTCGCCGACGGCGTGGCTGCTCGGCGCGTTCTATTTCCTCACCTTCGGCGGCTTCGTCGCGTTTTCGATCTACCTGCCGACGCTGCTGAAGATGCAGTTTCATCTGACGCCGGCCGACGCGGGATTCCGCGCCGCGGGATTCGTCGTGCTGGCGACGCTGCTTCGTCCGCTCGGCGGATGGTTGGGCGATCGCATCGGCGGCGCGCAGGTGCTGTCCTGGGTGTTCGCCGGCATCGCGGTGTTTTCGCTGCTGCTCGCGTGGCCGTCGATGGTGCCGTTCACCGTCGGGGCGCTGGCGTGCGCCGTCTGCATGGGGCTCGGCAATGGCGCGGTCTTCAAACTCGTGCCGGAGCACTTTCCGAAGGAAACCGGCACGGTGACCGGACTGGTCGGCGCGCTGGGTGGCCTCGGCGGCTTCTTCCCGCCGCTCCTGCTCGGCGTGTTCCGCGATTCGTTCGGCGTCGTGTGGCCGGGATTCGCGCTGCTCTCGGCGACGGCGCTCGTGCTGCGGTTCGCGAATCGACGGGTCTTCGCGCCCGCCGACATCGCGTGGCGCCAGGCGCTGTCGGCCGGCGCGCGACGGGCGAGCGACCGCGTGCGCGCGGCCGCGTGGGGCACCGTCGCGACGCTGCTCCTGGCGGCGGCGATCGTCGTCGGATCGCGCAACCTCGCGCACTTTGATGCGGCATTGATCGGCTACACGTTCGCGACGCTCTTCGCGACCTTCGGGATGACGTATCGCTACGCGATGTGGCTGGACCGGCCGCCGACGCGGATGTACTGGCGCCGCGGCTGGCAGGCGTTCTTCGTGCGGCGGCGCCTGGGCGGGAACGCCTGGCGGCTCGGGCGGCGGGCGATCGTGGATTTCGCCGGCAACCGCTACATCTTCATTCGCGGCCGGCTGCGCGGCATGGCGCACTGGCTGATCATGTGGGGCTGTGTGCTCGCCGCCGCCATCACGTTCCCGCTCGTGTGGGGGTGGGTGCACTTCGAGACGGTGCCGGGTGATGTCGAGCGCTACCGCGCGTTCGTGTTCGGCGTCGCCATGCAGGAGTTCCCGGTCGATTCGGCCGTCGCGTTCGTGCTGTTCCACGGGCTCGTCTGGTCGTCGTTCCTCGTAATCGCGGGTGTGATGATCGCGTTTCGCCGGCGCATGACCGATCGGGGCGCCGTCGCAACGCAGCAATTCGGGCAGGACATCTTGCCGCTGCTCCTGCTCTTCGCGATCAGCGTGACGGGGCTCATGTTGACGGCGAGCTACACGTGGCTGAAAGGCTACGCGTACGAGTTTCTCGCCGTTCTTCACGCCGCAACGGTGATCCTCACGCTGCTCTGGTTGCCGTTCGGCAAGCTCTTCCATGTGTTCCAGCGTCCCGCCCAGCTCGGCGTCGGGTTCTACCGCGACGCCGGCGCTGCGGAACCCGCGACGTGCCGTCGCTGCGGCCAGCCGTTCGCGTCCGCGATGATGGTGCGGGATCTGATCGAGGTCGAGCGCGATCTGGGATTCACGTACGAGATGGACGGTCAACAGCACTATCAGGAGATTTGCCCGAAGTGCCGCCGCGCGTTGTTTGGGCTCGCGCAGGGCGCGATGTGGGGGAGGTCGTAACGCGTGGCCACGCTGCCGGTTGACGAACGACGCATCATCGATCAGTTCGGCCCGCACCTTTCCGGCACGGTGAGCGAGCGGCAGGGCGCCGCCGCCGACGAGCGGCTCGTCAAGACGCACTGCTGCTTCTGCGGCCAGCAATGCGGCATTCAGTTGAAGGTGCGCGGCAACGACGTCGTGGGCTTCGAGCCGTGGTACGACTTCCCGTTCAATCGCGGCATGCTGTGCCCGAAGGGCGTAAAGCGGTATCTCCAGGGCGCGCATCCGGATCGCCTGCTGACCGCGTTTCGCCGAGACGCCTCGGCAGCCGGCGGATTCAGTCCGATGCCGTACGGCGAGGCGATCTCGCGCGTGGCCGCGGAGGTGTCGCGGTTGCAGTCAGCGCACGGTGCGTCTTCGGTCGGCGTGCTGAGCGGCGCCAGCCTCACCACCGAAAAGGCGTATTTGATGGGCAAGTTCGCGCGCGTCTGCCTCAGGACGCCGTACATCGACTACAACGGCCGGCTCTGCATGGTGAGCGCCGGCGCCGGCAACAAGAAGGCGTTTGGCATCGACCGCGGCGCAAATCCGTGGGACGACATGCTCGGTACCGAGGTGATCTGGGCCGCCGGCTCGAACGTCGCCGAATGCTCGCCGATCACGACGAACTACTTCTGGCAGGCGCGCGAGCAGGGCGCGAAGATCATCATCCAGGACCCGCGGATCACGCCGATCGCGCGGACCTGCGACCTCTATCTCCCCGTGAAGCCCGGCCGCGACGCGGCGCTGTTCGCCGGCGTCCTGCAGATCCTCATCGAGCGCGACTGGCTCGATCACGCGTTCATCAACGCGCACACGTCCGGGTTCGACGCCGTGGCCGAGTACTGCCGCGAGTGGACGCTCGCGCGCACGGCCGACGTCACCGGCGTGCCGCAGAAGTCGCTCATGCAGGCCGCCGAATGGTGGGGCACAGCGAAGTCCAGTTTCATGCTGCACGCGCGCGGGATCGAGCACCACTCGAACGGCGTGCAGAACGTGCTGGGCGCCATCAACCTCGTGCTCGCCACCGGACGCATCGGCAAGCCGCTCTGCGGCTACAGCACCATCGTCGGCCAGGCGAACGGGCAGGGCGGACGCGAGCACGGACAGAAGTGCGATCAGTTGCCCGGCTGGCGCGACATCAGCAACCCGGAGCATCGGAAGTACATCGCCGGCGTGTGGGGCATCGACGAGGCGGAACTGCCGGGCCCGGGCGTCGAC
>SCUN01000343.1 GCA_004297655.1 Acidobacteriota bacterium
ACCTCGTCGGGCGTGCTGCCGTCATTCTCGAAACAGAAACTCCCGTTCGACGATCCGGAAGGCTATCCGTGCAGCGCGCCGCCGTGGGGCGAGCTGATGGCGATCAACGCGGACACCGGCGACATGGTGTGGCGTATCCCGTTTGGCGAGTACGAGGAACTCACCAAGCGCGGCATTCCGAAGACCGGCACGCCCAACCAGGGCGGCAGCATCGCCACCGCCAGCGGCCTGCTGTTCATCGGCGCGACGATGGACCAGAAGTTCCGCGCGTTCGACGCGAAGACCGGCAAGGAGCTGTGGTCGACATCGATCCCGAACGACATGATCGCGACGCCGCTGACCTACATGGGTCGCAACGGCGTCCAATACGTCGCCGGCGCGATCGGCGGCGCCGGGTCGGGCAGCCCGTTCCAGCATCCGCCGCTCGAGAAGCCCTCGACCAACGTGCTGATGGCGTTCGCGCTGCCGAGCGTTCGCTGACGCGTTCATGGCCGGAGATTCTGTTCGAACCCTGACGGACGACGAGAAGGCGGCGGCGCGGGATCTGCTGGCGCGCGCCCGCGCGGCGATGACCGCGGTGAGTCACTACGATCAGGCGACCGTGGATCGATTGTGCCGCGCGGTCGCGTGGGCCACGTCCAACGAGAAGAGCTTCGGCCGCCTCACGCGCATGAGCGTCGAGGAAAGCGGCATGGGCAGCGCCGACGGCGTGCCGGCGCGGCGATGGAAGATTCTGGGGATTCTCCGTGACGCGCTTCGCACGAAGAGCGTCGGCATCATCGACGAGATCCCCGAGAAGGGCATCGTCAAGTACGCCAAGCCGGCCGGCGTGATCGCCGGCGTGCTGCCCGTCACGAATCCGCTCGTGACGATGGTCAACATGACCATCAATGCGCTGAAGTGCAAGGACGCGGTCATCTTCTCGCCGCATCCGATGAGCCGCCGGACGGCGCACGAGATCGCGCGCGTGCTGCGCGCCGCGTTGAAACGGCAGGGCGCGCCCGAAGACCTGGTGCAATGCCTCGAGAAGCCCAGCATCCCGCTCGCGCAGGAGCTCATGTCGATCTGCGATCTCACCATCGCGACCGGCGGCGCCGCGATGGTCAAGGCGGCGTACAGCTCGGGCAAACCGGCCTACGGCGTCGGGGCCGGCAACGCCACGGTTGTCGTCGACGAGACCGCCGATCTCGCGGACGCGGCGAAGAACACGCGGATCAGCAAGACGCAGAACCACGGCTCCGGCTGCTCGTGCGACGGGAATCTGCTGGTGGAGACGTCGGTCTACGCCGCGTTTCTCGACGCCCTTCAGAAAGAAGGCGGCTACGTCGTCACTGCCGACGAGAAGGCGAGACTGGCCGCGGCGATGTGGGACGACCACGGCCGCCGCACGCCCGAGACCATCGCGCGCGAAGCGCGCGTGATTGCGAATCGCGCGGGCTTCTCTCTGCCCGATGGGAAGTCGTTCATCATCGTCCCCGAAGACAAAATCGGAAAGGCGCATCGGTTCTCGAGCGAGAAGCTGTCGCCGGTGCTCGCGATCTTCCGCTACGACGGGTTCGATGCGCTGCTGAGAATGGTCGCCGAGATTTTCGAGGTCGGCGGCAAAGGACACTCGCTCGGTGTCGCGTCGTTTGACGACAACCACATCCATCAACTGGCGATGATGGCGCCGGTCAGCCGCATGATGGTCCGGCAGCCCAATGTCAGCGGCAACGCCGGGTCGTTCACCAACGGCATGCCGATGACGGCGAGCCTCGGGTGCGGCACGTGGGGCGGCAACGTCACGAGCGAGAACATCAGCGTCAAGCACTACATGAACACGACGTGGGTCAGCCGCACGATCCCCGAGGATCGGCCGAGCGAGCAGGAACTGCTCGGGGACTTCTTCAATTCCGAGACGTTCGACGATGCGTAGGTTCTACGGACCGTGGATCGTGATCGCGTGCTTCTTCACCTTCGGCATCGCGTCGGGTTTCCCCTACTACAACATCGCGTTCTTCTACGACTACTTCCGCGACGATCACGGGTGGGCGCAGCAGGTCGTTACCTTCGGCCCGCCGCTGGCGGTGCTGCTCACGATCTGGGCCGGTCCGTTCATCGTGCCGCGCGTCAGCCCGCGCTGGCTGATCATCGCGGGCACGGGCCTCATCTTCGTGGCGTTCCAGTGGTTCGCGCGGCTCGGCCATTCGCGCGCCGAGTACTACGCGGCGTGGTGCGTGTACATGCTGGGGTATTTCCTGGCCGGGCCGATTCCGCATCAGGTCATCATTTCGAACTGGTACAAGAAGGGCCGCGGGCGCGCGATGGGGCTCGCCTACGTCGGCGGCGCCGTGATGGGCGCGCTCGGCAACAAGCTCAGCCCGTTCCTCGTCGCGCGGATGCCGTACACCGACGCGCTGAAGCTGATGGGATTCGTGCTGCTCCTGGCGTGGCCGATCGCCTTCTTCGTGCTGAAGGACCGGCCCGCCGACATCGGCCAGCACGCGGACGGCGAGGAAGGCAGCGTGAGCGCCGCCGAACTGGCGGCCGAGCCGTTGCCGTTCGCGACGCTGATGAGCGCGCGCGAGTTCTGGCTGCTGCTCGTCGGCAGCGCGGCCTCGATCGGCGCGATCGCCAGCGTCAACTTCCTGATGAAGTTCGTGCTCGAAGAGCAGGGATTCCACGATCAGGCGGCCAGAAACGCCATCTGGAGCACCGCTTCGTCGGTGGCGCTGATCGCGGCGATCGGCGGCCGGCTCCTCGTGGGGTATCTCGCCGATCGCTGGCGGCGGCAGCCGCTGATGCTCGCGACGTACATCCTCGTCGCGATCGCCATCCCGATGCTGTTTCTCGTGCGGCCGGAACAATCCGGCTACGTGTATCCGTTCGCCGTCATCTTCGGCTTCGCCATGGGCGCCGACTACATGCTGATCCCGCTCATGGCGGCCGACCTGTTCGGCGTGCGCAGCCTCGGCCGCGCGATGTCCGCGATTCTGCCGAGCGACACCGTGGGCCAGTACTGGTGCCCGAACCTGATTGCGCAGTTGCGCTCGGTGTGGGGCGCCTACGCCAGCGCGCTGTGGGTGTCGTGCGGCGTCGCCGCGGTGGGCGCGGCGGCGGTGGCGCTGTTGCCGCGACAGGAGAAGAAGACCCGATGACCGGAGCGATGTACATCGCGGAGTGCCTGAAGCAGGAAGGCGTCGAGAAAGTGTTCGGCCAGTGCGGCCACACCAATTACGCCCTGATCGACGCGTGCCATCGGCTCGGCATCGAGTACGTGTCGTTTCGGCACGAACAGATGGCGGCGCACGCCGCCGACGCCTACTTCCGCGTGTCGCACAAGCTGGCGGTCCTCAATCTCCATCTGTCGCCCGGCATGACCAACGCGATCACGGGCGTGATCTCCGCCGCGGCCGACGGCACGCCGATGGTCGTGATCGCCGGCAATACGCCGTCGTATCACCACGCGCGCGAGCCGCACCAGGGCATTCGCTTCCACGCCGACGCCTCACAGGCCGATCTGTATCGTCCCTTCTCCAAGCGCGTCTGGCGGATCGACGACGCGAAGTACTTTCCGGATGTCATGCCGCGCGCGCTGAACGTCGCGCAGACGGGCCGGCCCGGCGTCGTGTTTCTGGACGTGCCGATGGATGTCTTCCAGCAGGACGTGTCGGCGCCGGTGATCACCGTGCGGCGCCGCCCGAATTTCAGCCGGCCCGTGGGCGACGCCGACGGCGTCGCCGCCGCCGCCGAGCTGATCGTTCGCGCGAAGCGTCCGGTGCTGTTCGTCGGCAACGGCGTGCTGTTGTCGGATGCGTGCGATGAAGTGCGGACGCTCGCCGAACTGGCGCAACTCCCGGTCGCCACGACGCTCATCGGCAAGGGCGCGTTTCCGGAAACGCATCCGCTCGCGCTGGGCATGTCCGGCATCTGGGGCACGCGGCTCGCCAATGACACGACGCGCGACGCGGATGTCGTTGTGGCCATCGGCACCGCGTTCGGTGAAGCGGATTGCAGTTCGTGGACGCCGGGCGTGACCTTCTCGATGCCCGCGACCAAACTCGTGCAGATCGACATCGATCCGCAGGAGATCGGCAAGATCTATCCCGCTGATGTGGGGCTCGTCGGCGACGCCAAAGCCACGCTGCAGGCGCTGGTTGCGGCGGTTCGCGCTCGGCGGCCCGCGCTCAGCCCCGACGCGGCCCGGCCCGCGTCGATCGCCGCGCGGCGAGCGTCGTGGGCGAAGGAACTCGCCGAGAGCCAGAGCGACGCGGGTGTGCCGATCCATCCCGCGCGTCTCCTCAAGGAAGTCGCGGCGGCGGTGCCCGACGATGTGGTGTTCGTGACCGACGTGGGGTGGAACAAGAACGGGGCAGGGCAGCAGATCACGGTGGCCCGTCCCCGGTCGTTCATCACGAGCGGCGGCATGGCCACGATGGGATTCGCGCCGCCCGCCGCGATCGGGGCCAAGCTGGGGGCGCCGCATCGAAAGGTCGTCTGCATGGTCGGCGACGGCGGCTTGTTGTCGGTCGTCGGCGCGCTGACCACGGCCGTCGAGCTGAACGTGCCGGTACTGTGGATTCTGTTCAACAACTTCTGTTTCTCGACGATCCGCACCGTGGGCACGTCGTATTTCAAGAGCGCCTACGGCACGGAGTTCACGACGCCGGACGGCAAGCCGTACAACCCCGACTTCATGCTGTTGGCGAAGTCATTCGGCATCGCCGGCGACCTCGTGACGCAGCCGGACGACCTCGCGGCGGCGCTCGAGAAGGCGCTCGCGGCCGATGTGCCGTACCTGCTCGAAGTGCGCACCCGCGGCGATGTCCCGATGCCGCGGACCGGTCACTGGGACATCGCGGATTTCCTCGTTCGGGGCAACGACTAGGGTCGCGCTACATCCCGCCCTTGGTCTTCACGTGCCAGGTCGGTTCCTTGCACAGCGTGCAGTTCGCGCCGCTGAACATCCGGCTGGCCGATGTGTCGCCGAGTAATTGCCAGG
>SCUN01000344.1 GCA_004297655.1 Acidobacteriota bacterium
ACGCGGCTCGGCTTCAATGCGCCCGAGCTCGCCAAGTTCGAGTCGGCCATCCGTCGTCCGTGGGGCATGGTGCTCGTCACCGGTCCGACCGGCTCCGGCAAAACCAACACGCTCTATTCGTCCATCGCGCGCCTCAACGTGCCGGGCGTCAACATCATCACGGCCGAGGACCCCGTCGAGTTCAACCTGCAGGGCATCAATCAGGTGCAGATGCGCGACAGCATCGGCCTCAACTTCGCCGCGGCGCTGCGGTCGTTCCTGCGGCAGGACCCCAACATCATTCTCGTCGGCGAAATCCGCGACACGGAAACCGCGGCGATCGCCGTGAAGGCCGCGCTCACCGGGCACATGGTGCTCTCGACGCTGCACACCAACGACGCGCCGTCGACGATCAACCGCCTCGTGAACATGGGGATCGAGCCGTTCCTCGTCGCCAACTCCGTGAACCTCGTGTGCGCGCAGCGGCTGGTCCGCCGGATCTGCTCGCAGTGCGCCGAGCCCAACTTCAGCGCCGAGCAGGCCGCCATCGATGCCGGTCTCGATCCCGACCTGGCGCGCACGGCGAAGTTCATGAAGGGCAAAGGCTGCGAGCGCTGCGGCCAGAGCGGCTACAAGGGCCGCGTGGGCCTCTTTGAGGTCATGGAGGTCAACGACGTGATGCGCCAGTTGATCCTCGACAACGTGTCCACCTCGCGGCTGCGCGCGCAAGCGATGTCCGACGGGATGCTCACGCTCCGGCAATGCGGCCTCCAGAAAGTCTGCGAAGGCGTGACGACGGTGGAAGAAGTGGTAAGGGAGACGGTGGCCTGATGACCAATCTGCCTGACTTGTTGAAGCAAACCCTCGATCTCGGCGGCAGCGACCTCCACCTGTCCGTGGGCTCGCCGCCCCAGGTCCGGGTCGACGGGCATCTCCGGCGCCTCGAATTCCCCGAACTGACGGCCGAGGTCGTGAAGTCGCTCGCGTACTCGGTGCTGACCGACGCGCAGAAGAAGCAGTTCGAAGAAACGTGGGAGCTCGACCTCGCGTTCGGCCTCACCGGATGCGGCCGCTTCCGCTGCAACGTGTTCAATCAGAAAGGCTCGGTGGGCGCCGTCTTCCGGTTGATTCCCGAGAAGATCCGCTCGCTCGAAGAGCTCGGCCTCCCGCAGGTGCTCGGCATGCTCGCCGACCGCCCGCGCGGCCTCGTGCTCGTGACCGGCCCGACCGGCTCCGGCAAATCGACGACGCTGGCGGCGATGATCGACCGCGTCAATCAAGCGCGGCCCGCGCACATCCTGACGATCGAGGATCCGATCGAGTACCTCCACAGCCACAAGAGGGCCCTCGTCAATCAGCGCGAGCTGCACGCCGACACGCGCGGCTTCACGGCGGCGCTCCGCGCCGCGCTCCGCGAAGACCCGGACGTCGTGCTCGTCGGCGAAATGCGCGACCTCGAGACGATGGAAGCGGCGATGAAGCTCGCCGAGACCGGCCACCTCACGATGGCGACGCTGCACACGAACTCGGCGGCGCAGACGATCACGCGCATCATCGACGCCTTCCCCTCGCATCAGCAGTCGCAGATCCGCACGCAGCTCTCGCTCGTGCTCGAGGGCATCGTCTGTCAGGCGCTCGTGCCGCGCGCGACGGGCAGCGGACGCGCCGCGGCGCTCGAGATCCTCGTCGCCACGCCGGCGATCCGCAATCTCATTCGCGAAGACAAGATCCACCAGATCTACTCGTCGATGCAGACCGGCCAGGAGAAGCTCGGCATGCAGACCATGAACCAGTCGCTCGCGCGGCTGGTGGAGCGGCGGATCATCGCTCGCGACGTGGCGATGAGCACGAGTTCGAACAAGGACGAATTGACGACGATGCTGTCGCGGGCCGCCACGGCCGCGTCCGAGCGTCTGAGCGGAGTGGTGACGCGATGAGTTCACGAGTAGCAGTTCCTGCCCGGACCCTGAAACCGCGCGCGCAGGCGGCGAAGCCGAAATCCAGAGCGCTGAAGCGCGTGAAACCGAAGAACCTGGCCATCTTCACGCGCCAGCTGTCGGTGATGATCGACGCGGGCCTCCCGCTCGTGCAGTGTCTCGAGCTGCTGCAGAAGGAGGAGCCGAACCCGAACATGGCGGCCGCCATCGAGGCCGTGCGGCAGGAGATCGAGGCCGGCGCGTCGCTGGCCGACGCGCTGGCCAAGCGCTCCGAGGCCTTCGACACGCTGTACACGAACATGGTGGCCGCGGGCGAGGCGGGCGGCATTCTCGACGTGATTCTGCAAAGGTTGAGCACTTTCATCGAGAAGGAAGTGAAGCTGAAGTCGCAGGTGCGGTCGGCGATGATCTACCCGTCCGCCGTCCTCAGCATCGCCGCCATCGTCGTCGTCGTGATCCTGTGGAAGGTCGTGCCGACGTTCACGATGCTCTTCGAGGGCATGGGCGCGTCGCTGCCGCTCCCGACGCGCGTGGTCGTCGCGCTGTCGAACGGGCTGATCTACGCGCTGCCGTTTCTCGTCGGCGGGTTTTTCGGCGCGGGCTACATGTTGCGGCGGTACTACGCGACCACGAAGGGCCGCCTCAAGGTCGACAACACGCTGCTGAAGATGCCGCTCATCGGCAAGATCCTGCGCAAGGTCGCGGTGGCGCGGTTCTGCCGCACGCTCGGCACGCTGCTGTCGTCGGGCGTGCCGCTGCTCGACGGGCTCGACATCACGTCGAAGACGGCGGGCAACGCGGTGATCGAGAACGCGGTCAAGCACGTGCGCGCGCGCATCGAGCGCGGCGAGACGATCGCCGCCCCGCTCCGGAACACGGGTGTCTTCCCACCGATGGTGTCGCAGATGATCGGCGCCGGCGAGAGCACGGGCGCGCTCGACACGATGCTCAACAAGATCGCGGAGTTCTACGAAGAGGAAGTGGACGTCGCGGTGGCGGGTCTGCTGACGATTCTCGAGCCGGTGCTCATCGCGTTTCTCGGCGTCGTCGTCGGCGGCATCGTGATTTCGATGTACATGCCGCTCTTCGATCTGATCAGCCGCATGTCGTCGCACTGATCTCGTGCGCTCCATGACAAAAACGTCGGCACTGCAGGAGCGCTCAGAGTTCCAGGGTTCCGGGGTTCCAGAGTTCCAGAGTGCTAAACCCTTGAACAGCAATGGTTTACCGTCTCCGGAACATGGAACCCTGGAACCTGGTACACACGTTGCCTTATGTGAGCCCGTCGAGTTCTGGTGACTTCTTTTTGAGGAGATGGACATGAAACGCAACGCAGAATCGGGCTTCACCCTTATCGAACTGTTGATCGTCGTGGCGATCATCAGCATCATCGCGGCGATCGCTGTTCCGGGTCTGCTGCGCGCGCGTATGACCGGCAACGAAACGTCGGCCATCGGCTCACTCAAGGCCGTCACCTCTGGTCAGGTGGCGTACTCCGCGTCGTGCGGCAACAACGCGTATGCCTCGACGTTCGTCGTGCTCGGCACGCCGGCGCCTGGCACGAACCAGGGCTTCATCTCGGCGGACCTCGGTTCGATCGCGGCGCCGCTCAAGAGCGGCTACGCGTTCACGCTCGGCGCGGGCGCGGGTTCCGCGGCCGGTCCGAATGACTGCAACGGCACGGCGACGATCACGGCCTACCTCGGCACGGCGATTCCGCAGGCGTTCGGCACCTCGGGTGGCCGCTCGTTCGCGGTGAACGCGGGCAACACGATCTGGCAGAACAACACCGCGGTGGCTCCGGCCGAACCGTTCGGCGCTCCGGCAACGCCGATTCAGTAAGGGCAGAGTCCCGGGGGCCTGGAGTCCCAGGGTAAGAGTTCAATCGCTTCAGGGTTCAAGGGTGCATCCGAAGGGAGCACCCTTGAGCTTTGTACCCCTGGCACTCTTACCCTGGAACCTCAGGCCTCTGGAACTTTTGGCGTCTGTGAAGTCGTGACAGAATTAGCCGACACATGAGCTCCCGGAATCGCCTCCTTATCCTGACGCTGGCCCTGGTTGGCCTGGCCGTCGCCTCGGCTTCGGCCTACGTGCACCACAAGGTCTTGACCGACGCGAGCTACATCAGCCCCTGCGACATCAACGAGAAGTTCAACTGCACGCAGGTCTACCTGAGCCAGTACGGTTCGGTGAAGGGGATTCCCGTGGCGCTTGGCGGCGTCGCGTGGTTTGGCCTCATCGCGCTCATCGCGTGGTTTGCCGACACGAGCGGTGACGCGAAGAGCCACGTGGCCGGCGCGTACGTGTTTGCGCTGTCGACCGTCGCGCTCGCGGGCATTCTGTCCCTGGCGTATGCCTCGTTCTTCATTCTCAAAACCTACTGCGTGCTCTGTATGGCCACTTACGTGTGTGTGATCTCGATCTTCGTCCTGTCCGGCATGAGCTCCAACGCGTCCATGATGAGCCTGCCGGGCCGCCTCGTCGCCGACCTGCGGAAAGCTCTCGGACAGCCCGCGCGGATGGTGGCGGCGCTCGTCTATCTCATCGCGGTCGGTTCGGCCGTCGTGATGTTCCCGTCGGCGTCGAGCGCCGGACCGGCACGCACGAGCGCGCCGCCGCCGAAACTCGAGACCTCGGCCCAGACCACGCCGTCGCAGGACCCGAAGGTCCAGTTCGAAGAGTGGTGGAACGCCCAGCCGCGCATCGAGACCGGCGTGCCGCTCAACGGCGCGAAGGTCGTCATCGTGAAGTTCAGCGACTTCCAGTGCCCGGGCTGCAAGCAGACGTGGCTCATGTACCGCGACATCATCGCGAAGTACTCCGCGACGCCGGACGTGCGGTACGTGATGAAGGACTTTCCGCTCAATACCGCGTGCAACGTCTCGATCGGCGGCACGATCCATCCGGTGGCGTGCGAGGCCTCGGTGGCGTTCCGCGCGGCCGAAGCGGTCGGCAAGGGCCACGAGATGGAGCAGTGGATCTTCGACAACCAGGCCACGCTGACCGCCGCGTCGATCAAGGCCGCGGCCAACCGCATCGCGGGCATCACGAACCTCGACGCCGAGGCGACGCGCCGGCTGACCGCGATCAAGAAGGACACCGCCGATGGCGGCGCCCTGCAGGTGCAGTCCACGCCGACCTACTTCATCAACGGCGTCCGGCTGCCGACCAACACCTGGCTCAACCCGGAATACTTCGAGCTCGCGATCCAGCTGGAGCTCAAACGAGTCAAGTGATCGTTGTCTCCGCGGAGCGCCTGACCAAGGATTTCCTGACGGGCTTCTGGCGTCCGCGACCGAAGCGCGCGCTCGACGGCATTTCGTTCTCCGTCCCCCAGGGCGAAGTCTTCGGACTGCTCGGCCCGAACGGCGCCGGCAAG
>SCUN01000345.1 GCA_004297655.1 Acidobacteriota bacterium
TCCGCCGCGCGGCGTGCCGAAGTCCGAGTTCGCGTCGCGCGACTTCTATGACGTCTGGCTGCCGGATCTGTCGCCGTCAGACGCGCTCGTGAAGACGGGCCAGTCGGCGGGCGACGACCGGGCGTGGGCGGCGTTCGCCAGGCGGTACCGCGCCGAGATGAAGCGCCCCGAAGCGTCGCGCCTCCTGGCGCTCCTCGCGGCGTTGTCGAAACACTCGAATTTCTCGGTCGGGTGTTACTGCGAAAACGAGGAGCGCTGCCACAGGTCGATCCTGCGGCAGCTGCTCCTCGAGCATGGCGCGACGGTTACTTCGCCGCGAGAATGACCGCGGCGAGCGCCTTCAACCGCGCTGCGTCCTGGCCCTTGGCTGTCGCCGCGTCCTTCGTGAACGCGGCGGCCAGCGGCGCAAGCCTGGCGGCGGCGGCGGTTCGCGCCGCGCCGGCGGGCATCGCGTCGACGTCGGAGATCTGCTTCATCGCCGCGTCGATCCGGTCGGCCGGAATCGCCTTCGACCGCGCCAGCTGATCCAGGT
This sequence comes from Acidobacteriota bacterium, assembly GCA_004297655.1. Lineage (GTDB taxonomy): Bacteria > Acidobacteriota > Vicinamibacteria > Vicinamibacterales > SCN-69-37 > SCUN01. Next base: position 533 of record SCUN01000345.1, read on the forward strand.
ACGCCTTGGCCACGACGAACTTCGCGGGCCAGACGATCTTCGGCTGGCTCTGCACGTTCAACTCGGTGAACTTCACGAGGTTCGCGGCGTCGATTTCGTTCTGCGTGAGCAGATCGCTCGGCGTGAGCTTCAGCACGTCGAGGCCGCGCGCGATTTCCGACGCGTAGATGTAGCCGTTGTACCAGTAGGTGGACCAGTAGCCGCCGACGATGAGCTTGGTGTCGCTGAGCGGCCCGCGATCGAAGAACGCGATCTCGACCGGGCGAGCGCCATCGGTGAAGTCGAACACCGACACCCCACCCTGGTACCACGCCTGGGCTTTGATGTCGCGGCCGGGGACCGGCACGAGCGAGCCGTTGTGCGCGACGCAGTTCTCAGTCTCGGTCTGCGCGGCCGGCAGCTTGTAATAGCCCGCGAACTTCAGCCGCTTGTTCGTCAGCGTGAAGATCGCGTCGGCGCCCCACGTCGGAAGATCGGTCGCGCGGCAGCGCGGGGACGTGCCGCCGCCCCATTCGTCGGTGAAGAGCACTTTCGTGCCGTCGTTGTTGAACGACGCCGAATGCCAGTACGCGAAGTTCGGATCCGCGACGTCGTCGAGACGGACCGGGTGCGCCGGGTCGCTGATGTCGAGGAGGATGCCGTTGCCGGAGCACGCGCCGGCCGCCAGGCCGAGGGCGGGGTAGACCGTGATGTCGTGGCATTGGTTCGTCATGCGCGAGGTCTGCGTGCCCGCGCCATGATTGCCGCCCTGCCACAGACCGCCGAGCGCGCCCGTGGCTTCATCGGCGAAGATGCGCGGACGGTTCACGACCGCCGCCTTTTCCGGCGAGGCCAGCGGCACTTTGATCACGTCGATGCTGAAGAGCGACGTGTTCGGGTCGTTCTCGTCGGCGACGCAGCCCGCCAGCTCTTCGCCCGGCCGCACGCCCGACGTGCCCGAGCCGTAGATGTAGATGTTGTCCTTGTCCTTCGCCGACGTCACGAGCGAGTGCGTGTGCGAGCCGCGGCAGGTCTGGACCGCCGCGATCTGCTTCGGCTTGAGCGGGTCGCTGATGTCGAAGATGCGGACGCCGCGGAACCGGTTCGGGTCGGGCGCCTGCTGCGCGCCGCGGCCGCCACGGCCCGCCGGAGCCGCGGCGCCAGCCGCGTTCGGCGCAGGCGGGGCGGGAGCAACCACCGGCGCCGGCCCGCAGTCAATCCGTCCGCTCGTCGCTTCGACGGACATGAACAGCAGCTTGCCGTAGACCGAGACGTCGCCCTGGCCGCCCTGGCAGGGGATCGACGTCTTGAGCCGCACTTTCGATGGATCCTCGACATCGTAGAAGTTGATGCCGTAGAAATTGCCGAGATAGAGCGTGTCGTGCCCGAACGCGATGTCGGAGTTTGCGAAGGTCAGGCCCTTCGAGCCGTCCGGATCGTCGAAGCCCTCGGGTTTCGGCAGCGACGAGACCAGCACCATGTTCCGGGCCGCGGTGCCCGCGTCGCGGAAGCCGGCCTTCAGGCCGACGCGCGGATCCGGCGGGGGAGGCGGCGTCGCCTGGGCGGTCTGGCCGCCCTGCGCGACAAGGCCCGCCGAGAACGACAGTGCCACGAGCGTTGCGAAAGCGATTCTCTTCATTTCTTGTCCTTTGTCTGCAGCATCGCGCGCATCCGCGAGATGTCCATGCGTTGATCGGCGTCCACGTGTGAAGCGAAATCGAAAATGATGCTTTCCTGTCCCGCGCCGGGCGTCCCGAACAACTCCTCCACCATCGTCAGCGCGCCGATGTGGTGCTGGATCATGCCTTCGAGGAAGAGCTTGTCGAAGGCCGGGCCCTTCGCCGCGGCGAGCGCGGCCATCTGCTTTTCGGTGAGCATGCCGGGCATGGGCGCCATCATGCCGCCGCCGGCGCCCATCAGCATCATCTGCCCGCCGCCGTGATCCATCGGCACGTCTTCGCCGCGATCCTTCAGCCAGTTCTTCATCATCTTGATCTCGTCGTTCTGCGAGACCTCGATCTTCTTGCCAAGCAGCTGCATGTCCTTGCGCGTCGTGCGGGTCTTCAGCAATTCCACCATTTCGATCGCCTGCGCGTGGTGGTGGATCATCCCCTGCATGAACTTCGTGTCGGCCGCGGTGTGTTTGGGGGCTGGCGAGGGCGGTGGCGCGCTCAGCGTCGTGCTCGGCTGCCCGGGCGCGCCGGGCTTCACGATCGAAGGCGGCGCGGTTTGGAAGATGAGGGCGACGATCGCAAGAGGCAGGGCAGTCAGCGACAGCATGCGGAACTCCGGTGTTTGGATTCGCGCACAGGATATATCAGCTTCAGGCGTGCCGAACGCGGCAATTCCTGTACGCGTATCCTAGGGAGCCGCTCATGTTCGCCGACAGTCCCGTCCGCATGGCGATTCTGATCCTCGCGATCCTGGCCGCCATCGTCATCCTGTTTCGCCGCACGCGCCCAGGCGGAACCGCCGCGGGGACGACGAAGCCGCGGCGGCGTGCCGGTGGTGTTGGCACGGGCGCGATGGGCGCGGTCTACGGCATGCTCAATGAGGATCAGCGCCGCGCCATCGAGGTCCTCGTCGAGCATAAGGCGGCGGCGGTGGACCCGGAGCGGCAGCGTGACAACCCTCCTGCGCGCGGAACTGACGATGCCGCGCTTCGGAGGGCGAGCCCTGAGCGCCACGCGCGCATCGCGACGCCGGCGGACGTCGGCGAGATCGTGCGTGTGACGAATCTCGCGTATCGGGTTGAGGACTTCTTCATCGACGGCGACCGCACGAACGCCGCCGATGTCGCCGACAAGATGGCCGCGACGGGCGCCTGCTTTCTGGTCGTGGATGTTCCTTCCGGCAACGGCCTCGCCGCGTCGGTCTACGTCGAGCTTCGCGGCGAGCGCGCCTATTTCGGAATGCTGTCGGTCGCGCCCGCGCATCAGAAGCGCGGCTTGAGTCGCGTCCTCATCGACGCCGTCGATTCTCACGCCCGCGCCGCCGGCTGCAAGGTGCTCGAGATCGACGTCGTGAACGTTCGCGAGGAGCTCCCGGCTTTCTATGCGCGCATGGGCTTCAGGGTGATCGGGACGGCGCCGTTCATGAAAGGCCACACGTTGAAGCGGGCGGTGCACATGATTCTGATGGAAAGGTCGATTCGGTAGGTTTTCGGCCGGGAAGTTGGACCTGGGACCGCACCTGTCACACCCCACTCGTAGGCTGGGTCCATGAACGAGAAAACCGACAAGTTCACCGCCGCGCGAATTCGACGATTCAGCGCCACCGGCATGGCCGTCCAGAAGGCGCTGCCGTTTGGGGAGTTCGGGCGGACATTGAGGATTCGTCCGAGCATTGAGGGTCCGTACGACCACCGGGGGTTCGTACGACCGCCAGGGGTTCGGACGGACGCCCGACAGCGATCGGCCTAGTCCTCGTCCTTGATCACCCTGATCGTGACGCGTACGGCGTCCCCATGCCCCTTGCCTGGCCGCTTCGCCTTTGGCACCGCGAGGAGCGAGCGATCGTTCTTACTGTCACGCCACAGACTCGTCGTCCAGGTGATCTTGTCCACGGTGGCTTCGACCGGGGTGCGGCCCCACGGCCGAGTGGGCTTCGGCGCGACCGCCTTCGGAACCGGCGCAAACGTCCAGCCGCCCTTGCCGGGGTACCGGAAGAGCACAGACGCGAAACGGATCCTGCGGCCGAGCGGCGGCATCAGGCGAGACTACCAAATGGCCCGTCGGCGCGGCGATGAAGCACGGCCCCGGGCCGGGCCCCGGTGACCGACGAGGTCGTGTCGATGTAGTCTCTCCGCATGAACCTGGCCCT
>SCUN01000346.1 GCA_004297655.1 Acidobacteriota bacterium
GCCCGGCGGCCTGAAGGCCGCCGGGCCGACCGGCGGGCTGAAGCCCGCCGGCTACGACAACCAAACCACTCTCCAATCCGACCTTGACGCCATCTTCGACGCCCCCGCGCTCACGCGCGGCCTGATTGCCGTCCGCATCGACTCGCTCAGGACCGGCGAGACCATCTACCGGCGCAACGACGACAAGCTCGTCATGCCGGCGTCGAACATGAAGATCCTGACGATGACGACCGCGGCCGAGAAACTGGGCTGGGACTTCACCTACAAGACCATCCTCGACGCGATCGGCCCGATCACCAACGGCACGCTCCGGGGCGATCTCGTGGTCACCGGCGGTGGCGATCCGACGATCGTGTCGCCCGACGGCGGCCCGGCGCCGGTCTTCGCCGAGTGGGCGGCGGCGCTCCGCAAGGCGGGCATCACGCGCGTGGACGGCCGCATTCTGGGCGACGACTCCTACTTCGATCACGATCCGATCGGCATGGGATGGTCTTGGGACGATCTGGTTTTCGGCTACAGCGCGGGGATAACAGCACTTAGCTACAACGAAAACCAGGTCACCGTTCGCGTGGTGCCTGGCGGTGCGGTTGGTGCGGCGGGTGCAATCACACTGACGCCCGCGAAGAGTCACGGCCTGAAGGTCGTCAATCGCGTGACGACCGTGGCTCGACCTGCGGACGCGCCGGCGAACGACCGGCGGCTGCGCGCGAGCATCAGCTTCGACCGCGCGCCCGGCTCCAACGAGCTGATCGTCAGCGGCACGATTCCGGTGGGCGCGAATCCGGTGTCGCAGGACGTGGCCGTCGAGCGTCCGACGAAGTTCTTCGTGACCGCGCTGAAGGACGCGCTCTTCGACGAGGGCATTCTCGTCTACGGCGACGCGGAGGAAGCGTCGAAGGTCATCGAGCCGTCGATGGGCGTGCGCACCCACATCGCGACGCGCACCTCTCCCCCGCTGAGCGTCATCGGCGCCTACTTCATGAAGGTCAGCCAGAACTTCGTCGCCGAGACGCTGTTCAAGACGCTCGGCGCCGTCGTCAAGGGCCAGGGCTCGGCGAGTGCCGGCCGATCGGTCGTCCTCGAGACGCTCGCGAGCTGGGGTGTGCCGGCCGACGCCATCGTCATGCGCGACGGCTCCGGGCTGTCGCGCTACAACTACGTGACGTCAAGCGCGATCGTGACGATGCTGACGCGGATGTGGAAGAACGACGCGCTGCGCGGGCCCTTCGCCGCGGCGCTGCCCGTCGCCGCGCACGACGGCACGCTCAGCAATCGCATGAAGAACACCTGGCTCGACGCGCACGTGCAGGCCAAGACCGGCACGATCTCGAACGTGCGCTCGCTCTCGGGCTATCTCGAAACGAAGTCCGGCGAGCGCGTGGTCTTCTCGATCATCGGCAACCACTTCACCGTGCCCTCGTCGCAGATCGACGCGATCGCCGAGAAGGCGCTGGCGCTCGTCGCCGAGCGCCGGTAGCGCCGGAGCTGAAGCTCCGGCCTACTCTCCGTACGTAGGCCGGGGCTTCAGCCCCGGCGTCATCGCGGCCAGGCGTTGTCGGCGACGTTGCGATCCGGGAATCGTCCGCCGGGATCGAGCTGGATCTTGTCGAAGGCCTTCCCTTTCAGATCGAGCACGGCCTTGTAGGTGCGGCTTCCGCTGAACCACACATCAACAGGGAAGGTGAACGTCTGGGTCGTCTTGTCCTTGAACGTCACCGCCAGAACCACTGGCGACGGCATCTGTCCGTCCTGCCGGACGGTCACGGTGGTCTTGCCGCCCGCGGACGCCACGCTCTCGATCGAGCCATCGACCGACTCGGTCGTCCAGAGCCAGTAGTACCAGAACCAGCCGAGGTCCTTCTTGAGCGAGTTGCTCATGAAGTTCGCGTAGTCCCACGGCGACGGATGCTTGAACGCCCACGCTTTGGCGAACTCGCTCTGCGCGCGCCAGACCTCCTCGTCGCCGACGATGCCGCCGAGCGAGGAGAGCATGAGCGGCGTCTTCTGGTACGTCTGGAACGAGTACATCGAGCCCGCGAGATTGGCGGCCCACATCATCGGCGGCTCATCTTCGCTGCCGCTGATGCGGCCGTAGCTCTGGCCCTGGCCGTTGAGATTCGGCTTCTGTCCTCGCGCGTCGGCGCCGGAGAGGATGTTCATGTACTGGTTGAAGCCCTCGTCCATCCAGCCGTACCACGTCTCGTTGTTGCCGACCATCATCGGCCACCACTGATGGCCGGCCTCGTGATCGGCCGCGCCCTGGTTCGAGTTGATCACCATCGGATATTCCATGCCGAGACTCGGGCCGTCCTGCATGGTGAACTGCGGAAACGGATACGGCGCCCACAGCTTCGAATAGAACTCGAGCGCGTGACGCGCGACCGGACCGGCGTTCGCGTAACTGGCCGCGTGCTCGGGCTGATAGAGCATGTTGATCGGAATCGGGCCCTTGCCCGGAATCGTCGCGCGCGTCGCCTTCCACGTGAGCCGCTTCGCCGTCAGCCACGCGAAGTCGTTCACCTTGTCGGCCACCAGGTGCCACCGCAGCCGCCCGCCGGTGCCGAGCGCCGTCGCCTGCCCCGGACCGAATTCCTCGTCGCCGACGATGATGATGTCTTTGTCGGATTCGAGCACGTGGGACAACCGCTCGATGGCTTTGTCGGTGAGTACATCTTTGGGGTTCTGTAATACGCCCGTGCCGCTCACCAGCCAGCCGGCGGGCACGTCGATCGAGATCGGAAGAGC
>SCUN01000347.1 GCA_004297655.1 Acidobacteriota bacterium
CTTCCGGATCACGCCCATCTTCTCGAGGCCCTTCGTGTGTTTCAGCGTCTCGAGCGACACGGTGCCGCCGAAGCTCTTCACGAACGCGATGTCGACCTGGCTCCACATGGGATCCTTTTCCGGATAACCCGCTCGCACAATCTTCGCGAGCCCGGTGACGCCCGACGGATCCGCGTTCGACGCGTAGAACAGCACCTCGTCGCCCACCTGCATCTCGTCGCGCATGTAGTTGCGGGCCTTGTAGTTGCGCACGCCTTCCCAGTTGGTTCGCTTGTCGCGCTTGAGGTCGTCGATCGTGTAGACCTCGGGCTCGACTTTCATGAGCCAGTACTTCTTCGCCATCACTCTCTCCGATAGGGGATTTCGCGAAACGGCGGCAGGCCCGCCGCGCGGATGATGTCGACGAGTCCGTCGCGATCGTGGAATTCCTTGTGATCCCGATCGATCACCACCGCGTTCGGATACCGGGGCGCCAAGCGGCGGAACTCGCCGTCGATCAATCGGAACCGGCGCACCATCTCCTCGATGTTCTCGTGGGCGCGGCTGCGCAGCCGGATGTGCTTCTCGATCGTGTCGCTGCTCGACGTGAGCACGATCGTGCGATCCGGATTCCAGTGATCGCCGATCGCCAGCACCGCGCGGAGCGCGGCATGATGCTCCACTGGGTATTCCGCCATGTGCGCCTCGAGCGTGATGCGCGCGCCCTCGAACATGATCACGCGATCCGGCCCGTCGTGCCGGGCGGCATCGCGATAATTGGCGTCGTAGAGCTCCGCGAAATAGCGAGTGACGCCGACGGGATTCCTGCCGGCCTCGATGTCCTCGAGCACGCGCGGATCCCACACGCCCTGCTCGCCCTCGCCGTAGGCGCCGTTGTGGTACAGGTCGCCCAACTGCCGCACCAGCGTGCTCTTGCCGACGCCCGGGCCTCCGACAATGGCCACGCGCATCAGCGAATCACCAGGTCCTGAATCTTCTTCTCGCCGGGACCGATCGTCACCGGCGCGCCCGCGGGTACAAGCGTCGCGAGAAACGACGGGTCGAATTGCTCATCGCGTCCAAGATCGGTCACCGCCGCCAACAAATACTCTCCCGGCGGCAGCGACGTCGGGCCCTGTCCGCCGAAGGAGAATAACCCATCCGAACCGGGACGCGCCGTCAGGATCCGGCGCGAGCCCTGGTACCAATACGCGCGATCGGCGGGAAACACGATCACGGTTTCATCCGTCGCCGGCGCGCCCGATTGGTGCGACAACTTGCCCGACAACTGCTGCCACCGGTCCGAATACGTCAGCACGATGAGCTTCGGCGGCGCATCGCCGGTCACTTCAAGCGGCAGATCCGTGATGTCCTGGCCATCGGCCACCACGGATTTCAACGCCCACGTCATGCTCTCACTCGACGCGCCGAACCCCATGGCGCCGCCAAGCAGGTACCGGCCGGGCACGACACGGACCATCTGGAACTCGCCGGTCTCGTTCGTCAACGTCGTGCCGACGCCGCCGAATGTGTCGCTCACCCGGCCGAATGCGCGAAGCGGAATCGCCCGCGCGGCCAGCGACGGCTTCGTCGCGCCCTCGAAGACGAGCCGGCCGTCAATCGACAGCGGCGGCCGCAGCGTCAACTGAATGCCGACCTGGTCGCCGTTGGTGGTATCGACGGGAACGGACGCGAACAACTTCGGCGCGGCGGCGTTGTCCATCGCGGTGAGAAACTGCGGCCCCGGCGTCGACGGCGGGAATGTGAATCGGCCGTCCGGCGCCGTGCGAACACCGGTCACCCCGCGGATCACGCTCGTGCCCGACGCGGTGCTCAGTTGCACCGAGACGTTCGGCACCGGCTGTCCGTCCGGCCCGACGACCGAGCCATCGACGCGCGCGGAGCGCACGAGGTCCACGCGCATGTCCACGCCGATCCGCTCGTCGCCGGGATTGACCATCACGAGCGTGGCGTCATTCGGCCGCGGCGTTCCCGGATAGTAGATCGGCACGGGTCGCAGGGCCGCGTCGATGCCGAGATCGACGGGCCGGCCGGCCAGCAACTGATCCACCTCGGCGTCCGCGAGCGCCCGCGCCTGAATCGACGACGAACGCATCGCCAGCACGAGATACTCGCCGGGCGGAACGCCATAGAAACGATAGCGGCCGGCATCATCGGTGCCGACGCCGCCGACACCGGCGGGCGTGATGAGCACGCGCTCGTCGCCCTCCAGCTTCCACTGGCGCAACAGCACACTCGCGCCCGCGGCGGGCTGGCCACGATCGTCGTAGATCGTGCCGCTGATGACGGCGCCGCGCGGCAGCGCGACCGTCACGCCGCTCACCTTCTGCCCATTCGCGACGACGATCGGCGAGCCCGGCCGGGCCGGCCGCCGGGCGCCCGCCATCGCGCCCACATACGGCGGCCTACTCGCGCCAACGACATATCGATCGGCGGCGAGACCAGTAAACGAATACTGCCCGGCGCGGTCGGTCGTCGTCATCTTCAGCGTCCCGGTGACGGCGCCGATCGCCACGACATTGGCCAGCGCCAGCGGATGCCCATCGTCGGCGGCCACGACGGTTCCGGAAATCGCGGCGGTGCCGGCCGGCGCCGGTGCAGCGGGTGTGTCGCGACGATCGCGCACCTGCGCGAATGCCGGAGTCGCCGCGAGCAGCAGGAGGATGATGGCGGACTTCATCGCTTCACCTCGATGGCTTTCGTTTCGCCGGCGGCGATCGTCACCTTCTGCGCGCGCGCGGCCAGCGTTTCGAGCCGCGCCTGAATCTGCCAGTCCACCGCCTGCTCATCGGGAAGAACGATGACCAGGTAATCGCCGGGCACGGCCAAATCAGCGGCGAACGTCCCCGCGCGTGACACGGGCGCGGACAGAAACCATCGGCGCGCCGCCGCCGGTTCGGCCCAGTAGCGCCGATCGGCCGGGAACAACAGCGCGGTGGTGTCCGCGAAATTCCCCGTGACGGTTCCCGTCACTCGGGTTGGCGTCGTCGGGACCAGCTTCACCACCAGGTCGGAGATGTCCTCCTCGCCGATTTCAATTGGTACGTCCGTCACGTCGTCGCCCCGCAGTGTGACCTTCTCCATGCGCAGCGCGGAGTTCACGAAGAGGCCGTAACGGCCCGGCGCCACGCCGCCGATGACATAGGTCGTCCCGTCGCGATCGAGCCGGCCGAGCGCCGGAAGGCCGCGCGATTCGAAGCGCAACGGCACGAGCTGTACGAATCTCACGACCGGCGGCTGATTCGGCGCCGGCGGCGGCATGGGCGGCAGCTCGAATTTGACGGTCACCCGGGCCGCGGGGCGCAGTGCGACGCTGACGCCCGTCACGTCGGCATCGCCGACGACAACGGACGCCTGGCCCCACAGGACCGAGACCACCTCGCCGCCCGGCGGCGCGGGCGGCGGCGGTGGCGGAGGCGGCGCCATCGCGCCGCGCCCGATCAACTGCAACGCCGCGCCCGAGGGACCGACGACGCCAAGCGGCGTCGAGGTCATTGCCACGTTGATCACGTACGAACCAGCCGGGACGCCGACGAAGTCGAATCGTCCATCCGGCTGCACCAGCATCGGCTCGATCACCGGCGTGGAGTCGGGCATCTCGCCCGCGAGCCGCAAACGAATGCTGCTCGAGTGCACGCTGCCTGGCGCGCCGATCACGCTTCCGGAAATCCGCGCGGATCGAACCGTGGCGACCTGGATGTCGATGCTGGTTCGCTCGTCGCCGTCCCCGAGCGTGATGTGCGTGGCGCGCGACATCGACGCCCCGCTTGGATGAAATGCCGGCGCAAAGGTCCGTGCGCTCTCGATCGACGCCGCGTCCGCGCCGACTTTCAGCGCGCGGGACGCCAGCCCCATCAACTGCGCGGGGTTGCCTGCGAGCGTCGTCAGCAACACGCCGTCGACGGGCATCTGATCGCGCCGGCAAGCGCAGACCACGTAATCGCCGGTCGCGAGGTTTGCGATCCGATAGGCGCCGCGATCGTCGGTGCGCGATTCATTGGTTGGCAGCACGACCACCTGACCGTTCTGAATCGTGCGCCGCGACGCAATGACGCCCATGCCGACAACAGGGTCGCCGTTGTCATCCGTCACGGTGCCGGAAATCGAGGCGAGCCGATGCAGGCGGACGGCCAGATCCATCAACTTCTGTTCGGCGGCCAGCTCAATAGGCCGCAACGTTCCGGCGGCCAACGCGGCATAGCCGCTTCGTTGCGGCAGGATCTGGTATCGGCCGGCAGTCAGACCGACGAACACGAACCGTCCCTGTGAATCGGTCATGACGATGCGCCCGACGTTGCCGGCGCGGCCAACCGCGCCCGGCGCGCCGCCCGCCAACGCGACGGTCACGCCTTGAATCGGCTTGTCATCGGCGGAATCGACGACGCGACCGGCAATGACCGCGTTCGCCGGCGGAGGTTGCGATGGCTGCTGCGCCGAGGGCCACGCGACGCTGCAAAGACACGCGGCGGCCAGCGCCGCCGTACGAACCCAGATTGCCTGCATGGCGAGAGCCTACTTGATTTCCCTGGCGAAGACGACACTGCGCAGCAGACCGAATACGGACACCTGTGAATCCTGCAGCCAGAAGCCCGCGTGCGCGATGTGATCCTCGGACTCCGGTAACTGCGTTGCGGAAATCCCGGTTCGCCAACGGAAGAACGTATAGAGCGCCGCGGTGACAGCGCGGCCGATGAGACGCTTCCACCCGCGATCGGGTATCGCAAAGTCGGCAAACAACCATACGGCCCCTGGCGTTGTCGCCGCGCCGATGTTCGCCACGACCGCGCGCGCCTCCGCATCCGTAAAGCAGTCCAGAACGAACATCGTCGCGACGGCGTCATACTCGGCGGACGGCCACGTCAGCGCGCGCACATCGGCGCAATCGAACGTCACGCGCGCGCGATCGCCGGGCGCGACGCGCGACGCCGCAATGCGCAACATCGCGGCGCTGGCGTCAATCGATCGCACGCGGGCCATCGGTGCCTCGATCAGCGCGCGCTCGAGGAACCGCCCGTCGCCGTCGCCGATCAGCAGAATATTCCGGCATTCCGCGAGGCGGGCGACGTGCGCAAACCGCGCGCGTTCCAGCGCCCGGCCGAACGCCAACCGCTCGAGACCGCGATAGAACCGGGCCAGAGAATCGAAATCGGCGGCCGTCATCTCATGACGAGCGTCACGATGGGCGTCATGAGCGCGACGTCGGCGAGCACGCGCGCGGGCTGCCGGCCGATGCGACGTTCGACGGCATCAACGACGGCCAACAGCACCGCGCTCGCGGCCACCGTCACCGACACGTCGCGGCCGCCGCCCGCGGCGGGAACCGCGGACGCCGCGGCCAGCACCGCGATCATCCACGGCAATTGCCGGATCAACCGCTCGCTGCCCTCGGCGTTGAGCGCCAGCGATGACTGACCGTGCGCGCGGTCGACCTCGCGTTCCCACACGGAGATCAGCGCGCAGTTCGCGAAACCCAGAAGCGCAAACCAGGCGGCTGGCATGACGAGCGCGCCGGCGTCGCCGCGACCGACGAGGAACACGACGACGCCGCCGGTCAGCAGCGCCGCGACGCACAGCTCCTTGGGCAGCCGCCACGCGCGGTGCCGATGCACGAGCTGATGCGAGAGCAAGTACGCCGCAACCGCAACGATCAGCACGAATCCCGCCGCGATGTCACGCGCGCTCAGGCGTGAGAACGCGATCGTGACGTCCGCGGCGAGCGCCGCCAGCCACAGCGCGGCGACGGGCCAGCGATGGCGTTGATAGAAATGATGCCGCGGCGTGCGAATGACTTCGGCGTCGAGGCGCCAGCCTTCAATCCACCGGTCGGCGGCGTAGGCCAGCCACACCGACAGTGCGAGCACCGCCGTCTCGCCCCATTCGATCGACACACCCGCCGGCCGGGCCAACAATCGCTGCCACAGCACCGCGACGACCGGCGCATCGATCGACAACACGGTCGGCCACTGCCACCAGCTCGCGCGCCGCATCACGCCCTCACGAAAACACGCTCAACGTCTTCTCCCGCCGATGTTCGGCGTCGAGATCGAGTGACCGCGCCTTGAGCAGCTCTGCGAGCGAGATCGAGCCAATCAGCCGCCGCGTATCCGATCGATCGACGACGGGCAACCGCGTGCGGCCCGTCCGTGCCATCCGATGGACGACGATGCGCAGCGGCTCGTCGGGATAGACAACGGCTGCGGTCTTCGGCAGCACGTGGCTGGAGGGCGTCGTCCGCATCACGTCGCGCGCGAACAGGATTTCGAGTGGATCGATGGCGTATTCGCGGCTGAGATGGTATCCGCGGCGCGCGAGCTTCTCGGTCAGAATGGACCGGCGCAGAACGAGCACCGTCAGCGTGTGCGCAATCGTCACGGCGACGAGCAGCGGCAGCAGCATGTTGACGTCGTGCGTGAGCTCGAGCAGAAACACCACGCCGGTGAACGGCGAGCGCATCGTGCCGCCCAGGATGGCGCCCATGCTGACGAGGGGCCAGAAGCCCGGACCGAGATTCGGGAGCACGGCGGATTCGGCGGCGCCGAGCGCGCCGCCCATGAGGAGCAGCGGGGCCAGGACGCCGCCGGACGTGCCCGAGCCCAACGACACCGACCAGATCACGGCTTTCACGACCAACATGCCGACAATCAAGCGACCGGCGGTGTCGCCGCGCAGCAGTTCGGCGATGGTGTCGAAGCCGACGCCCAGTGCCTGCGGGAAAAGCACGCCGCCGACGCCGATGGCGAGGCCGCCGATGGCGGGCCACCACATCCAGTGGATCGGCAAATGCGCGAAGCCGTCTTCCGCGGCGTAGACGGCCGACGTGAGCAGCGCCGAGAGCGCGCCGGCGAGCAGCCCGGCGACCGCGCAGCCGGCGATGCCGGCGGGTCCGACGAACGCGGGATGCGGGGCCACAGGGAACATCGGGCCGAGCCCGAGAAGGTAGCGGCGCGCCACGAGCGCCGCCGCGCTGGCGAGCGCGACAGGGACGAAGCTGCGCGGCTTCCACTCGAACAGCAGCAGCTCGACGGCGAGGAGCACCGACGCCACGGGCGCGGCGAAGGTCGCCGACATGCCAGCCGCCGCGCCGGCGACGAGCAGCGTCTTGCGTTCGACGCTCGAGAGGTGGAAAAACTGAGCGATGACCGATCCGACGGCGCCGCCGGTCATGATGATCGGGCCTTCGGCGCCGAACGGTCCGCCCGATCCGATCGAGATGGCGGACGAGAGCGGCTTGAGCAGCGCGACTTTCGGCTGCACGCGGCTGCCGTTGATCAGAATGGCTTCGATCGCTTCTGGAATCCCGTGGCCGCGGATGCGCTCCGAGCCGTATCTCGCCATCACGCCGATGATGAGCGCGCCCAGCACCGGAACGCCGACGGCGAACCATCCCATCGTGTGATCGGCCGGCGATGCCGCCGCGAACGACCATCGCTGGAAGAAGAAGAGGTTCGTGAACAGCGCGATCAGGGCGAGGAGGGTCTTGGCAACGAACGCGGCGATGGCGCCGATCATGATCGCGAGGCTTGCGATCCAGAGGAGCCGCGGCGTCGCGGTGAAGTCGCCGAGGGTCTCGGCGTTCATGGCGCGGCCGGTCACTTCGGACTCTCGAAAAACATTCCGGCGCGGCGGGTACCGGACACCTTCGTCGCCAGATCGGTCAGCACGTCGGCCAGCTCGGCGCGTCGCGCCGGCGACAACTGCTGGATCGCGGCGATGAGCCGGTCCTGCGCGGCGTGCGGGGCGCGCGCCGCCAGCAGGTGACCCGCGGCGGTCAGCGTAATCTCCCGTTTGCGCCCATCGTCTTTGGCCGCGGCGCGGCGGACGAGGCCGCGTTCGGCGAGCCGCGCGACGACGACCGAGACGCTGCTTTGATGCGTGTGCGTGCGCGCGGCCAGCTCGTTGAGCGAGGCGGCCGGCCGTTCGGCCAGGCGCTGCAGCACGAACAACTGCGCGCCGCTGACGCCGAGATGGTGTTCGGCGCTGCGCGACGACTCGTGCAGCGTCTGGACGATCCGCCGAACGGCGTCGAGCACGTCGCGGGTCGCGGTAGATGTATTGGCTCCCATACATCTAGTCTACCCGATGCCGCCGCCGTCCGGCGGCCGGACACGCTACCGCGCGACGACTTCGCCGCGCATGTTCGGATGGAACTTGCAGTAGTAATCCACGCGGCCCGCGCGGGCGACCACCACCCGCGCGGATTCGCCAACGCCGATCGAGACGTCCCACGCTTTACTCGACGCGGTCGCCGTATGCACGACGACGTCGCGGTTGGTCCACTCGATCGTGTCGCCGGCGCGGACCGCGGCCGCGGCCGGCGTGAACGCCATGTTCTCGATCGACACCTTCACGACCTTCGGTTTCGCCGCCATGTGATCGCCGTGCAAACCGGCCGCCACATGCTCGGCGTGTTGCTGATGACCCTGAAAGAGCTTGAGACCGGTCTGGAGCAACGCTTTCAGTTCCGCGTTCGACGCGGACGGAATCAGCAACTGCGCCAGCGCGCCGTTCACCGCTTTGTGGTACGCGACCTCATTGGCCACGTACGCCGTGTCGAACGCCGCGCCTGAGAGCTTCGCCAGCTCCGCGCGCTTGGCCGCCGCCGCCTCGGCCAGCGAACGGCTGGTCGCGTTGTCGGCCGGCGTGACGTTGAGCTTCCTGCAGAGCGCCAGCGCCTGCACGTTCACGGCTTCGTGATCGCGCACCATGCCCTCGGCAAAGGCGCGCACGTCCGGATTCTTCGATTTCTCGAGCGCCTGCTTTGCCGCCTCGACGTCGATGACGCCGGCGGAATACGCGATGTGCGCGATCTCGGGATCCGAGGGTTTCGGGGAACTCTGGGCAAACGCCACGCCATGAACCAATACCGCCGCGGCGGCCACGCTGACTGCGAATCGATGCATCACAACCTCCGACGATTGGATGCACGAGGATTGAAAACGTTCCCGTCAGGAACCGAGGCCGAGCCGCTGGAGCACGGCGGACGTCAGCCGTTCGCACCGCGCGCCGTCGAACTGAAACGCCGCGGCGCGCGCCGGAGAGACGTGAGACTCGAGCGCGCGGCGCAGTTTCGCGCGCGCGCGGTGCAACCGCGTCTTCACCGTCTCCGGGTTGAGACCGAAAAGCGCCGCCGTCTCGTCCACCGAAAGCTCCTCGACGACGCGGGCGACAAAGATGACGCGAAACGGCTCGGGCAGCGCGTCGATCGAGCGTTCGAGCGCCTGCCGCATTTCGTCGTTGGCCACGACTGCCTCCGGATCCGGCCGCGACGAGGCCGCGGGGAACTGAAGAATGTGCGGACGCAGCGCCGGCTCCGCCTCCGCGCTGAAATCCACACCGGGCCGCTGACGCCGCAGCCAGCCGTACGCTTCGTTGATCAGGATTCGCGTCAACCAGGTCGCAAACGCCGCGTCGCCGCGGAACTCGTCGAGCGACGAGAGCGCGCGCACCCACGCCTCCTGCACGACGTCTTCGGCCGCGGCGTCCTGACCGACGATGGCGCGGGCGATCCGGAACAGCCGCTGGTTATAGCGGCCCGTCAGTTCACGAACCTCCTGCTCGGAGAGCGTCGCGCGCGCGCGAGCGATGGCCATCTACCAAGGTTAGATGCAGGGCGCCCCGCGGGGTTCCCGCTACCCGCAAATAAATCTCACCGGCACGAACTACCCGCCCGACCCCCCGCAGAGCGCGCGTTTGCGGCCCGGTTCACGCCCTCGCGCTGGCGAGGCGATTGCAGAAGTCTCGTCGCCAACTCACAACGGATATGAGGACGGGAACATGAAGAGACGGAATCTCCTGCTTGTCGCAGCAGCGATGGCGCTGCTGGTGTTCGGCTCGACGTCGGCACGGACCGCGCAGAAGTCCGACGCGGTGCGCGTCGTGCCCAACGGCCGGTCGGCGGCCGGCACGCCCGGACGCAAAGGCGCGACCTACTTCGCGCTGGAGCGTCAGGCCACGCGCGTCACGACGGAATTCCTGGACGGCAACACCGCGATCGCCGAACGCAGTCTCGACGGCGACATCGTCACGAACCTCCGCTCCGCCGCCGGCCTCGACATCAATCGCGTGCGCGTCAACCGCAAGGGCGGCGGCGCGGACGACGCGGTGCAGTACATCCGGCCGGGGGCCGACGCAATCCAGGCGGTGCTCGACCCGAGCGCGCAGCCGACGCTCGACTGGTCCAACCGCCAGAGCTATCGCTTCTATCAGGACAACGTCACGTCGGCGGCGAATCTGCGCTGGCGCGACGGTTCGATTCGCGGAAACGGCGGCGCGGCGACCGAGGATGACGAAGCCGAGACCGTGAAGGCCATCGAGACCGAGTGGGCCAACGGTCTCTCGGCAAAGACGCGACGCGTGCGTCTCAAGCCTGGTGATCAGTTCGACGGCAAGGCGGTGACCGGCGACGTGTTGGTCACCACGGTGCAATTACGCGGGGCGAACGTCGGGGTGGCGAACTACTTCGTCAACGAGCGTATCTATGCGTGGAAGATGCCGGGCGTCACCGAGGGCCTGATCGCGAATTCGCACTTGCTGCCGCGCTACGGCGGGTGGCTCTTCAAGCCCGACATGGTCTGGATGAACCTGCAGGCGCTCGCGTTTTATGAATGGCGCCGGTCGGCGCCGGCCACCCGCGCCGCGGCGCCGGCCGCGAAACCAGGGCTGCTCGCGCGGCTGGTGAACCTGGTCGCGCCGCCGGTGTACGCCAACGATGAAGGCTGCGACGGCCTGCACTGGCTCGACGGCACCGTCTACCGTTTCTGCTGCGATATTCACGACCTGTGCTATGAGAAGTACGGCTGTTCGTCCTCATCCTGGTGGCAGGTGTGGACGAGTTGGAGATGTGATCGCTGCAACGCGGAGGCGGTCTGGTGTTTCGCCGGTGGAGGCACCGGGCACGGACCGTATTACATATGAAACTCGAGCGGATCATCAGCGTCGTCATCGGTGCGGCGGCGTTCGGCTTCGCGCATGGCCTCATCACGGGCGAGTCCCTGCGCGCCACGTTCACCCCGGATCCGCTGATCCGGCCATGGTTCACCAACTCCACCGGATCGGTCGCCTTCACGGCGGCGCTCGTCGCGATCGCGGGTTTCGCGTATGCGCTGGCGGCCGCTGACCGGAGGGGCGCGATGACCCGCGGCGTGACGGTCGGGGTGGGCGCCATCGCGGCAATGCTCGCGGTGATGGTCCGGTTCGGCATCGGCAACCTGGGCCCGATCGTGTTTGCCGTGGGGGGTGCGATCCTCCTGGCGGCCGGAACGGCGGGCGGCGGCCTCGCCGCGACGATGAAACGGGCCTGAAAGTCCGCGTTTTCCAGCAAAAACCCGCCGAAACCCCCAGATTTGGGGGGTTCCGGCGGGGTCCGGTACATGTAATCTTTCCGCTGTACCGGAACCCTGGAGGAAGTCGGATGAGTAAGTTCGTGCCCGCGCTCGCCGCGGGACTCTTGTGCGCGGCGGTCGCCATGCGTGCCAGCGATGGCGGGCCGGTCAAAATCGAGACGTCCGTGGCGCCGGACGCGGCGTTCTATCAGGCCCAAAACGCGACCATCACGAAGTACTGCCGGGATTGCCATAACGACGGCGAGATGGTCGGCGAGCTGTCGCTCGACAAGTTCGATGTCGCGCATGCGGCCGACAACGCGGTCACCGCCGAGAAGATGGTGCGCAAGCTGCGCGCCGGCATGATGCCGCCGAAAGACGCGGTGCAGCCGGATGCCGCCACGCGCGCCGCGTTGGTCACCGCGCTCGAGACCTCGCTCGACAAGGCGGCGGCCACGCCGAACCCCGGGCACCGCGCGTTCCAGCGTCTCAACCGCGCGGAATACGCGGCCGCCGTGCGCGCGATGCTCGGCATCGACCTCGACGTCGCCGCGTATCTTCCGGCCGACACGATCAGCGCCGGCTTCGACAACATCGCCGACGTCCAGACGCCATCGGCCACCGTGATGCAGGGCTACCTGCGCGCGGCCGCGTACGTGAGCCGCGCCGCGATCGGCGATGCGTCGGCCGACCCGAGCTCGACGACGTACGAAGTGCCCCGCACGCAGTCGCAGAAAGATCGCGTCGAAGGCGCGCCCTTCGGCACGCGCGGCGGCACGGTCGTCACGCATAACTTCCTGGCCGACGGGAAATACAAGTTCCAGATGCTGCTGCACGGCGAGCCGACCGGCGCGCTCTTTGGGCGCACGGTGCGCAACATCCAGATGGAAGTCTCGATCGACGGCGCGCGCGTCGCGCTCCTCAAGGTCGATCGTTGGATCAGCGAATCCGACAAAGACGGCCTGATGATCTCGACCGAGCCGATCACGGTGACCGCGGGTCCGCACCGCGTCGCCGCGACCTTCCTCCGCGAATTCGAAGGCACGGAAGACGATCTGATGAAGCCGATCGAGCACACGCTCGCCGACACGCAGATCGGCACGGGCTACGGCGTGACGACGCTGCCCCATCTCAGGAATTTCGCGATCGTCGGTCCGACCGCCGTCACGGGCGTCTCCGATAACCCGGTACGCCAGCGCATCCTGACGTGCAAGCCGGCGACGAAGGCCGAGGAAGCGCCCTGCGCGAGGCGCATCCTCGATCGCGTCGCGACCGAAGCGTATCGCCGGCCGGTCACCGCGACCGATATCAACCAGTTGATGCCGCTCTTCGAGAAGGGCGCCGCCAGCGGCGGCTTCGACGCCGGCATCCGCACGGCGCTCCAGGGCGTGCTCTCGAGCCTGCACTTCATCTTCCGCGTTGAGGAAACGCCGGCCGACGTCAAGCCGAACGCGATCTACAAGATCAACGACGTCGATCTCGCGTCGCGCCTGTCGTTCTTCCTCTGGGGCACGATCCCCGACCGCGAGCTGATCGATCTGGCGGGCAAGGGCACGCTCTCGCAGCCGGCCGTGTTCGACCGCCAGGTGCGCCGGATGCTGACCGACCCGCGCGCCGAGGCGCTCGCCACGCGATTCGCGGCGCAATGGCTGCGTCTGCAGGACCTCGACAAGATCGAGCCCGACGCGCTCGCGTTCCCGTACTACGACGAGACGCTCGCGAAGGCGATGCGGCGCGAAACTGAGCTCCTCTTCGATCACATCGTCCGGGCCGACCGGCCGATGCTGGAGCTGCTCAACGCCGACTACACGTTCGTGAACGAACGGCTCGCGCGGCACTACGGCATTCCGAAAGTCACCGGCCCGGAATTCCGGAAGGTCGCGTATCCGAACGACACGCGCCGCGGCCTGCTCGGCCAGGGCAGCATCCTCACGCTGACGTCGCACGGCAATCGCACGTCGCCGGTGCTCCGCGGCAAGTGGGTGCTCGAGGTGCTGCTCGGCGCGCCGCCGCCTCCGCCACCGCCAAACGTCCCGGATCTCGAGAAGACGAGCGACGCCAACAACGGCCGGCTCCTGTCGGTCGCCGAGCAGATGCAGATGCACCGCGCCAACCCCGCCTGCATGTCCTGCCATGTCGTCATCGATCCGATCGGTTTGTCGCTCGACCATTTCGACGTGACGGGCGCCTGGCGCATCAAGGACCGCGGCGTCCCCGTGAACACGGCCGGCGAGCTATATGACGGCACGAAGCTCAGCGGCGTCGCGGATCTGCGCGCGGCGCTCATGAAGCGCTCGGACGTGATGGTGTCGCACTTCACCGAGATGCTGATGGCGTACGCGCTCGGCCGGCGAGTGGAGTTCTACGACATGCCGACGATCCGCGGGATCGTCCGCACGGCCGCGGCGCACGACTACCGGATGTCCGACCTGATTCTCGGCGTGGTCAACAGCCCTGCGTTCCGCACGGCGCGCGCCGAAGCGAATGACGACACGAAGAAGTAGACGGCGGGCTTTAGCCCGCCGCGAATGGAGACAACGCACATGATCCTGACCGGCAAACACCTCTCACGGCGCACCGCCCTCAAGGGACTCGGCGCCACAGTCGCGCTGCCGCTGCTCGATTCCATGCTGCCGGCCAACGCGCTGCTGGCGCAGACCGCCGCCGGACGCGCCGCCAACCGCACGCGGCTCGTCTGCATCGAGCAGGTGCACGGCGCCGCGGGCTGCAGCCCATTCGGCAAGGAGCACTTTCTCTGGAGCCCGGAGAAGACCGGCCGCGCGTTCGATCTCAGCCAGGGCAGCCTCGCGCCGCTCGAGCCGTTCCGCGATTACCTCACCATCGTGAGCAACACCGACGCGAAGATGGCCGAGGCAATGGCGCCGGCCGAAGTCGGCGGCGACCACTTCCGCTCGAGCGCGGTGATGTTCACGCACGTGCATCCGAAACTCACCGAAGGCTCCGACGTGCACGTCGGCACGTCGCTCGATCAGCTCTACGTCGAGCGGTTCGGCAAGGACACGCCGATCCCGTCGATGCAGCTCAGCATCGAGCCGGTGGACCAGTCCGGCGGCTGCGCCTACGGCTACGCCTGCGTCTACACGGACACGATCAGCTGGGCGGCGCCCGATCAGCCGCTGCCGATGGTGCGCGACCCGCGCATGGTGTTCGAGCTGATGTTCGGCGCCGGCGGCACGGCCGAACAGCGCGCCGCGCGGCGCGCGACCGACCGCAGCATTCTGGACATGCTCACCACCGAAATGGCGGGCCTCCGCCGGCTCCTCGGCCCGACCGATCGCCAGCGTCTCGATCAGTACGCGACCAACATCCGCGAAGTCGAGCAGCGCATCCAGCGCATTGAAGCCCGCAACCTCAGCGGCGAAACCCGCGAGCTCCCGGGCGCGCCGGCCGGCGTGCCGGACTCGTTCGACGAGCACGTGAAGCTGATGTTCGACCTGCAGCTGCTCGCGTTCGTGTCGGACACGACGCGCGTCTTCTCATTCAAGTTCGGGCGCGACGGCTCGGGCCGCGTGTATCCGGGCAGCGGCGTCGAGACGGGCTTCCACAACGCGTCGCACTTCGGCGCGTCGGAAAAGACGATCCGCGACTACGCCGAGATCAACAAGTTCCACGTCTCGATGCTGCCCTACTTCCTCGAGAAGCTGAAGGCGACGACCGAGGGCGACGCCACGCTCCTCGACAAGACGCTCATCTTCTACGGCTCGCCGATGGCCAACAGCAACGTGCACAACCATCGCAACTGTCCGCTGCTGCTCCTCGGCGGCGCGAACGGCGCGCATCACGGCGGCGTGCACGTGAAAGCGGCCGACGACACCCCGATGGCCAACGTCATGTTGACGATGATGCACAAGCTCGGCATGGACGACATCAAGACATTCGGCGACAGCACGGGCGAGTTCTCGTTCGCCACGACGGAGGCGTAAATGCGCAAGGGGCTCTTCGTGTCATTCCTGGCCGCCGCATTCCTGCTCGCGCTGGCGGTCACCCAGGCGGCCGGGCCCGCCCTGGTCGCCGACGCCGCTCAGCGCGGCGACCTCGCGGCCGTGCAGGATCTGATCCGGCGCCACGAGGACGTCAACGCGGCGCAGGCCGACGGGATGACGGCGCTCCACTGGTCGTCGCTCAACGGCGATCTGCTGATGGTCAACGCGCTGCTCACCGCGAAAGCCGCGGTCGATCCGCTCACGCGCCTCGGCGGGTACACGCCGCTCCATCTGGCCGCGTCGCGCGGCCAGGGCGAAGTCATCGCGCGCCTGGTCGCGGCCGGCAGCAATCCCACGCTCATGACGGCGACCGGCGTCCAGCCGATTCATCTGGCCGCCGAGGCCGGCAGCGTGCTCGGTGTGCAGGCGCTCCTCGACAAGGGCGCCAACGTGAACGTGAAGGACGCGACGCACGAACGGACGCCGCTCGTCTTCGCGGTCTCCGCGAATCGCGTCGACGTGATGAAGCTGCTGATCATGAAGGGCGCCGATGTCCAGGCCACGACGAAGGTCATCGACTACGTCGAGCGGTCGCGGACCGATAACGCCGATCGCCAGCAGCGCGACAGAGACCTCGCCGCGGCGCTCGGCAAGCCGCTCACCGGCCGGGGCGCGGTGCCGTTCGATCCCAACGATCCCGATCCGCAAGCCGCCGCGGCGGCGGCCCTCGCGCTCGGCGCCGGCGGTCGTGGCGGTCGAGGCGGCGGTGGCCCGCGCCCGCCCTCCGACATCGAGACCATCGGCAAGCAGGGCGGCTTCACCGCGCTGCACTACGCCGTGCGCGACGGCTACGCCGAAGCGGCCACGCTGCTGATGGACGCCAAGGCGGACATCAACAAACCGTCGGCCGGCGACAAATCCACGCCGCTGATCGTGGCGACCCTCAACGGCCAGTACGACCTCGCGATGTCGCTCCTCGAGCGCGGCGCCGATCCGAAGCTCGCGAATGACGACGGCGTGGCGCCGCTTTTTGCCACGATCAACAACGAGTGGGCGCTCCGCACGTGGTATCCGCAGCCGACCGCCGGCACGCAACAGCAGGCGTCGTATCTCGATCTGGTCGAGTCGCTGCTCAAGCACGGCGCCGATCCGAACGCGCGCACGCTCTCGCACATCTGGTACGCGTCCTACAACACCGGCCGCATGGGCGTGGATTTCTCCGGCGCGACGCCGTTCTGGCGCGCGGCCTACGCGCTCGACGTCAAAGCGATGCGCCTGCTCGTAAAGTACGGCGCCGATCCGTACATTCCGACCAAGACGTTCGGCACGCAGAAGCGCCCGAACGATCAGTCCGGACTCGACGCGGTGCCGCCGGGCGGGCCGCACGTGCCGCCGTTCCACGCCGCGAGCGGCGTCGGTTACGGCACGTCGCGCGTCGCGCAGCAGCACCGGCACGTGCCCGACGGCTGGATGCCGGCGGCGAAGTACTTCATCGAGGAGCTAAAGGTCGACGTCAACGTCCGCGACGCGGACGGCTTCACGGCGCTGCACCTCGCGGCCGCTCGCGGCGACAACGAGATGATCAAGTACCTCGTGAGCAAGGGCGCCGACGTGATGGCCGTGAATCGCGCGGGCCAGACGACGGTGGACATGGCGAACAGCCCGGAACAGCGCACGCAGCCGTTCCCCGAGACGATCAAGCTGCTCGAAAGCATGGGCGCGAAGAACAACCACCGCTGCCAGGCATGCAAATAGGTTCGGCGCGGCGTCTGGCGATCGCGGTCTCCGCGGTCGCCATCGCCGCGTCATTGAGCGCCTCCGCTCAAGCGCCCCAATCGGCCCCCTCGGATCCGCTGTTTCCGTACGGAGGCCAGTCCTACCGGTTCGACGCGTCGACTCGCGCGCTCCAGCCGCTCGAGTCAAAGAAATCCAAGAAGGAACACGGCAGCAAGGAGTACTGCTACATCGAAGGCGACACCTCGCCCGTCGTGCTCCGCTCCGATGACACGCTCGCCTTTGCGTCGCTTCTGCACGGCTCGACGAAGGACATCGAACGGTTTACCGGAATCGCGACGCCGGTCATGAAACTCTTCAAGCTCGAACGGCTGTTCGCGAGCAATGAGAACCGGCGGTACGCCACGGGACAGTACGTGCCCATGAATGGCCTGGCCTACGGCGATCCGATTCCCAATGTGAATCCGAAGCGGCCGAAGGACCTTGGGCAGCTCTATATCTCCCGCCCCGCGGCGATGCCGCCCGGCGAATATGCCCTCACGCTCGGCGGCATGTTCGTCGTCGGCAACTGCGGCGGGCCGGTGTCGGCGTTCCGGATCGCGCAGTAGCTATCGGTCGACTTCTGAGACGAATTTTACGCGCGGGTTTTCACGCTCGGCGTACTGCAGCGACCATTCTGTTGGAAACAAGATCACCGTCCGGCCGAGCCGGTCGGTCACATCGAGCACGTTGACGCCCAGGCCCGCGAGCGATTCCCGCGTCGTCTCGGCCGGCTCCATCCATCGCGCCGCGAAGTAGTTCATCGGCTCCACGCGGCTTTCCACGCGATATTCGTTCAGGAGTCGCGACTGGATGACGTCGAACTGCAGCGCGCCCACCACCCCGACAATCGGATCGCGACCGTGCGACGTGCGGAACACCTGCATCAAGCCCTCTTCCTCCAACTGCCGCACGCCGTCGTCGAACTGCTTGTGGCGCTGGCCGTCGAGCCGCAGACGCGCGAAGTGCTCGGCGGCGAATTGCGGCACGCGCGGGAACTGCACGGGCCGCCCGGTGTAGAGCGAGTCGCCGATCATGAATCGCCCGGGATTCACGAGACCGACGATGTCGCCGGCGTAGGCCTCGGTGGACGTCTCGCGATCGCGCCCGAAGATCTTGTACGGCCGGGAGACGCGAACGGTCGCGCCGAGCCGGCCGTTGATGACGGTCATGTCCTTCAGCAACTGCCCGGAACAGACGCGGACGAACGCCACGTGATCGCGATGACGCGGGTCCATGTTCGCCTGAATCTTGAAGACGAATCCGCTGAAGTCGGTCGAGGCCGGGTCGATTTCCTCCCCGTCCTGGGTCATGCGCGGGCCCGGCGGCGGCGCCAGCGCGACGAGGCCGTCGAGAAACGGCTCGAGGCCGAAGTTGTTGATCGCGCTGCCGAAGAACACGCCGGTCTGTCGCCCGTTGAGGTATTCCCGGTGATCGAAGATCGTCCCCGCGGTCGCGACGATGTTGATGCCGTCCATGAATTCGCGATAGGCGTACTCGCCCGCCAGTTCTTCGAGGCTTGGGTCGAGATGATCGGCGACCGTGACCGGCGCGCGCCGCTGCCCTTGCATGTGCTTTTCGTAGAGCAGCACTTCCTTGCGGCTGAGGTCGTAGACCCCTCGGAAATGCGCGCCGCGGCCGATCGGCCAGTTGAGCGGCGCGGCCGAAATGCCGAGCACGCTTTCGATTTCGTCCAGCAGCTCGAGCGGATCGCGGCCGTCGGTGTCGCACTTGTTGACGAACGTGAGAATGGGCAGACGGTGGCGTTTGCAGACCTGAAACAATTTCCGCGTCTGTTCTTCAACGCCCTTCGCCGAGTCGAGCACCATGACCACGCTGTCGGCGGCGACGAGCGAGCGGTACGTGTCTTCGCTGAAGTCTTTGTGGCCGGGCGTGTCGAGCAGCGTGATCCGCCGGCCGTCGAGATCGAATTCGAGCGCGGTCGACGTCAGCGAGATGCCGCGCTCCTGCTCCATCGCCATCCAGTCGGACACGGCGTGGCGGCGCGACTTTCGGCCGCGCACCGCGCCGGCCAGCTCGATCGCGCCCGCGTACAGCAGGATCTTCTCGGTGAGCGTCGTCTTGCCGGCGTCCGGGTGGGAAATGATGGCGAAGGTACGCCGCAGGGCGACCTTCGCGGCGATCTCGTCGCTGCGGTTTGATGTCTCCAGCACTGGTGACAACCAGTTTACCGTCCGACAACGGCCGCCATCACAGGTAAACGGGTTGGGAAGGGGGCCAGGTGTCTGCCCGCACCCGGCCCCCCCGCGGGATGACACAACCGTCCCGCGAAAGCTGCGACATGAAGAAAACATTCAAGCTGCGTACCACCGCGCTTCCTGCGGGCGTGTCGGACGACTGGCGAACTTGGCGGCGATTCGTCGAGAAGAAACTACACGTTCAGGCCGATTGTTCTCATCAGTTCGAGCGCGTTGCTCCGCTGCACGACGCCAGGACGCATGCGGTAGTCGAAGACCATGCGGCCGTCTTCAATGCGATCTTCGAAGTGCACGTTCGCGGCCGGCGCGCCGAGCGTCGACACTAATTCCGTAAGCGCGAGATCGTGCGTCGTGACGAGGCCGATCGCGCCCGCGCCGGCAAGCGCGCGGATCACCGCTTCGGCCCCGATGCGGCGATCGTAGGAATTCGTGCCGGCCAGAATCTCGTCGAGGAGAAACAGGAGCGGCACGGGACCGCGCGAGAGATCCACGATCGATCGCAGGCGCAGGATCTCGGCGTAGAACTTCGAATGGCCGCCCTGCAGCGAGTCCTCGATCCGCAGCGTCACGCCGAGCGCCAGCGGCGACAGGCGGAGCCGCGCGGCCCGCACCGGCGCGCCGGCCAGCGCGAGCACGACGTTCACGCCGACGGCGCGCAGGAGCGTGCTCTTCCCGGACATGTTCGAGCCGCTGACCATCAACACGTGCGGCGCCTCCCCGCCGAGGCGCACGTCGTTGGCGACGGCGACCTCACCATGAATAAGCGGATGCGCGAGGCCGTCGGCGTCGAAGACCGGCGCGCCCGGAACGACCTCGGGAAACGGACTCTCAGGATGCTCGAACGCGAACGTCGAGATCGCCGAGAACGCCTCAATCTCGCCCACCGCCCTGAGCCAGGCGGCCATGTGGCGGCCATGCGCAACCCGCCACCTGGCGATCGCGATCATGATGAGACTCGGCACCTGAAAGAAGACGGCGATCGGCGCGACGATCTGGTTCCGGCACGAGTCCAGCGCCGTCACCAACCGCTCGAGGCCAGCGATCGTTTGAGATGCGCGGAGTCCGTCGGCCGGCAGGGAGTCGCGAAGCCGCGTGAGCCTCGGCGACGAGAACGCCTGCGTTTCGAGGCGCTCCAGCAGTACTTTCAGTAACGCCAGATCTCTCAACGCGTCGTCCATGTCGGCCAGCGCGCGAAATTGACGGCGACCCCACAGCAACGTGATGCCCACCTGGATACCGAGCCAGAGAATCAGGAGGCCTGGCGGCATACGGCCGGAGAGCGCCGCTGCGACGAGCAGCACGCTGACGACCGAGAGACCCGCGAAGGCCACGACGGCGGCGCCCGGCACCGGCGGCGCCGGGCCGCCGGCCCATCGCCCGAGCGCGCTGGTTTTGCCGACGTGCACGTCGGCCGCCGTTACGGCGAGCGCTTCGCGAAATTCGATCATCGGCCGCAGTTCATCGACCGCCGCCTGACGCGCGATCACCTCGTCGATCGGCGCGCCGTTGGTGAGCCACTCCGCGATGACCTCTTCGCCGACTTCGGTGCGGGCGGTGTTGATCAACTGAAACAACGAGCCGGCGCCGAACAGGTCCAGATCGGCGGCGAAATCCGCGCGCTCGACAAACCGGGCGCCGTCAGCACCGCTCGAAGCCCAAGTGCCGTCGAGCCGCGCCAGACCGCGTTCGTAGATGCGCCGGGCTCTGCGAGAACGCTCCGTGCGTTTCAGCACGCGGTCGTGAAGGACGACGAGCACGAGAAAGAGCAGCAACGGCAGGCCGAACCACTGCGCCGATGCGCGTCCGCTCGACACCAGCCACACGAGCGCCACGGCGATGCCCGCCACCGCCAGACGAAGATTCGCGAGGCGTTCGTGACGCCGCGCGCCCGCCGAAATCTCGGCATCCCATCGTGCAAGTCGGCGGACGTATTCAGCGCGGGGGTCTGGCAC
>SCUN01000348.1 GCA_004297655.1 Acidobacteriota bacterium
CTCGACGTTCACGTCGGCCTCGGGACGCTGGCCCTTCGGCGCCATGAACATCAGGCGGCCGCGGCCATCCACCTGCTGCTTGCCGTCCGCGCCCATGACGGGCTGCGGCATGCCGTGATCCCACATCATCATGTCGTGCTGGATCATCGCGATCCACTTCGGCTCCGGATACTTGCCCGAGCCCTTCGGATTCTCGATGCCCTGCATCGCCTGCCGTTGCGCCACGTAGGCGCGCGCGCCGTTGAGGCCGCCTTCTTCGCCGTTCCACAGCGCAAAGCGAATGGACCGCTCGGTCTGCACGTTAGCCGCGCCGAAGACGCGCGCCAGTTCCATCACCAGCGCCGTGCCGGATCCATCGTCATTCACGGCTTCGTTGTAGCCATGACCGTCCATGTGCGCGCCGACGATGTACATCTCGTTCGGGTACTTCGTGCCGATCTTCGTGACGTAGACGTCATGCACCGGCTTGTTGATGAACGGACCGGAGTCGAGCGCGCGAATGCGTTCGTCCGGTTGGGCCATCGGATCGCAGTTGACGCCCGTCGCGGCGATGTTACCGACCAGGCGGCTGCCGCCCGATCCCGTCGCTCGCCCTCGTCCGGCGTTGGCGTTCCCCCGGCCCGCGCCTGCGGCGCCACCCGCTCCGCCCTGACGCGGCGGCGGCGCCACGACCACCGACGCCGGCACGCTCGGGCCGCACTCACGCGTCGGCACCGGCGGGTCGTACTGAATGCGCTCGGCATTCGTGTAGCCGTAGCTCTCGAGCTGTTTCTGAATCCAATCCACGGCGTCGCGGTTGCGCTGGGTCCCCTGCCGCCGGTCGCCAAACTGCGTCAGGCCCTTGAGCGTGGCTTTGTATTTCTCCAACTCCAGTTGATCGACCAGCTTCTGAACCGGATCATCGGCCGCGGGCGTCTGCGGCGTCTGTCCGCCGCCCTGCGCCGTCAACGTGACCACGGCCGCGGTCGCGGCCACCCCAATGAGATAGACGAGCCTGATCGAACGCATTGCTAGCCTCCTGCGGCGGCAAGTGTAGCCTTAACCACATCCGGTTGATCGGTGATAAATCCCGTCACACCCCAACCCAGTAACCGGCGCACGTCCGCCGGCTCATCGACCACCCACACATGCACCGGCATCCCCGCGGCGCGAGCGAGCCTGATGAATCTCGGCGACACGATGCGCGTGCCCTTCTTCGTCAATTCCGGAACCTGGAGCAACTGATACGCGCGACGCCGGGTCGGCCTGACGAAGAACCTCGACCGAATGACCGCGGACGTCACTTCGGGCGTGGCCGCGCTGGTGATGAAGCCGCCGTGCTCGCGCACCAGCGCGAGCGCAGGCAGGCTGAACGATCCGAACAGGACGCGGTCGACCGCCCCGGCGTCCGCGACGGCCCGAATCGCCGCGCGCACCATCGCGGGCGACCCCGGCTTGAGTTCGATCATGAACGGCATCGTCTGGTGCCGGAGCAGCACCGAGCGGAGCGCCGGCACCTTCAGCCGAGCCAGTTCGTCGGCCGACCGATCGGCCACGGCGCCGAAGCTCGACGTGGTCCGATTTAATGTCGGATCGTGAATGACGACCGCGTGCTCGTCACGCGAGAGATGCACGTCGACCTCGATGGCGTCGACGCCCAGCTCGACGGCGTAGTCGAAGGCCGCCATCGTGTTCTCCGGCCGGCACTTGGCGCCGCCGCGATGCGCGATGACGAAACGGCGGTCGAGATCGAGAAACTGGCGCATCAGAACTGTTCTACCATGTCCTATGCCGCACACCTCACAGGCAAAGACACTGGGCGAACTTGTCGCCGCGCGGGGCATTGCCAAACGCTCGGTCAAAGACGAACTTCGCGCCAATCTGATCGCGCGCCTGCAATCCGGCGCGCCGCTCTTCCCCGGCATCGTCGGTTACGACGACACGGTCGTGCCGCAGATCGTCAACGCGATCCTGTCGAAGCACAACTTCATCCTGCTCGGCCTTCGCGGGCAGGCGAAGACGCGGCTGCTCCGCGCGCTGACGTCGCTGCTCGACGAGTCGATTCCGGTCATGCCGGACTGCGAAATCCACGATGACCCGCGCGCGCCGATCTGCGCGGCGTGCCGCTCCACGATCGCCAAATTCGGCGACGCGACGCCGATCGCGTGGCTCGCGCGCGATCGCCGGTACGTCGAGAAGCTCGCGACACCGGACGTCACCATCGCCGACATGATCGGCGACCTCGACCCGATCAAGGCCGTGCGCGGCGGACTCGACCTGGCCGACGAGTTGACGATGCATTACGGCCTGTTGCCGCGCGCGAACCGCGGCATCTTCGCGATCAACGAACTGCCCGATCTTGCGGGCAAGGTGCAGGTCGGCCTCTTCAACATCCTTCAGGAAGGCGATGTCCAGATCAAAGGCTACCCGGTGCGGCTCCCGCTCGACCTCATGATCGTGTTCAGCGCCAACCCGGAGGACTACACGGCGCGGGGCAAGATCATCACGCCGCTCAAAGACCGCATCGGCTCCGAAATCCGCACGCACTACCCGGCATCGCGCGCCGATGCCATGGCGATCACGGAACAGGAAGCGTGGATCGGGCGCACCGACGACGCGCTGCCGGTGGAAATCCCCGTGTTCGTGCGCGAAGTCGTCGAAGAGGTGGCGTTCCAGGCGCGAGGCGATCAGCGCGTCGACAAACGGTCCGGCGTCAGCCAGCGCCTGCCGATCACCGCGCTCGAGAACGCCGTCTCTAACGCCGAGCGCCGCGCGCTGCTGTGCGGCGAAGCCGCCATCGTGCCCCGCGTCACCGATGTGTACGCGGCGCTGCCGTCGCTCACCGGCAAGATCGAACTCGAATACGAAGGCGAACTGCGCGGCGCCGACGCCGTGGCACGCGACCTCGTCCGCGCGGCGATCGCGACCGTGTTCGACGGCTACGCTGCCATGGCCGACCTCAAGCCCGTCATCGAGTGGTTCGAGGGCGGCGGCACGCTCCAACTGTCGGACGACACGTCCGCCGCATCGCTCATCGAACAGGCCGGCCAGATCGACGGACTCGAGCGCGCGCTCGGCCAGCTCGGCGTCGCAACCAAGAAGGGCCCGTCGTTTCGCGCGGCCGGCTTCGACTTCATCCTCGAGGGCCTCGTCTCAGTGCGGAAGATCTCCCGCACCGACGACGGCCGATTCCAGGCGCCGCCGAGTGAACGCAAGACGCGCAATCCCGAACGCGATCGGGCGCTCGAGTCCCTCATGGAAGAAGAAGGCGTGCCGGGGCGCGGCAAGAAGAAGTACTACAACTAGCGCGAGCGAACAGTGAAGTACAAGTACACGAAATTCGTGCCGGGGCTCATCGATGAGCTGGACTTCGACCAGCTCATGTCGAAGCTGTCCGACTTCTTCCTGTCGAGCGGCTTCGGCAACCCGTACGACCCGCTCAACGAAGACGACCGCACGATGCAGGCCCTGCACGACGCGATCCTCGACGCGCTGCTCAACGGCGGGATGCTCTCCGACGAGATGATCAACCAGCTCCTCGCGCAGAACGCCGAAGGGAAAGACGATGAGGCCCGCGACGCGCTCGAACAGCTGATTCAGCAGATCATCGAGCGGCTCACCGAGCAGGGCTTCATCAGCATGGGCGACCAGCCCGCCTCCAACCGCGGCGTCGGCCCCGGCGGCGACGGCCCCGTCGACCCGAACGCGCGGTTCGAGATCACCGACAAGGCGCTGGACTTTCTCGGCTACCGGGCGCTGCGCGACCTGCTCGGCGCCACCGGCCGCTCGGCCGCGGGCCGGCATGACACGCGCGACCTGGCCACCGGCGTGGACGCCGGCGGCGCGCCGCGTGAATACGAGTTCGGCGACACGCTGAACCTCGACGCAGCGGCCACGATCCTGAAGTCCATGCAGCGCCACCGCGGCACGGGCACGCTGGAGCACCAGGATCTGATGATCACGCAAGGCGAGTTTCAGAGCTCCTGCGCCACCGTGATCATGCTCGACTGCAGCCACAGCATGGTGCTCTACGGCGAAGACCGCTTCACGCCGGCCAAACGCGTCGCGCTCGCGCTCGCGAACATGATCCAGCACCAGTTTCCCGGCGACGTCATCCGCGCGGTGCTGTTCCACGATTCGGCCGAAGAAGTGCCGATCAAGCAACTCGGACGGGTCAAGGTCGGTCCCTACTACACGAACACCCGCGAAGGGCTCCGCGTGGCGAGACGCATTCTCGAACGCGAGCGCAAGGACATGCGCCAGATCATCATGATCACCGACGGCAAACCCTCGGCGATCACCCGGCCCGACGGCCAGATCTATCGGAATCCCAACGGCCTCGATCCGTACGTCCTTCGGGAGACGTTCGCGGAGGTCGCCGCCTGCCGCAGGGCCGGCATCATGATCAACACCTTCATGCTGGCGCGCGACTACGACCTCGTCGCGTTCGTCCGGCGCGTCGCGCGGATCTGCCGCGGCAAGGCGTACTTCACGACGCCGCACACGCTCGGCCAGTACGTGCTCGCCGACTTTCTCACCAACAAGACGCGCACCGTGCACTGATCATGCTGCCCGGCACGCTTCCGCTCTTCCCGCTCCCCAACGTCGTCCTGTTCCCGGACGTCTTCCTTCCGCTCCACATCTTCGAGCCGCGCTATCGCGAGATGACGCGCGCGGCGCTCGACGGCAACCGGCTGATCGGCATGGTCCTGGCGAAATCGGCCGCCGAGCCGGACGAGTGCTACCCGGTCGGCTGCGCGGGCGTCATCACTCACGTGGAAGAACTCGACGGCGGCCGCTACAACATCATCCTGCGAGGGCTGCAGAAGTTCCGAATCCTCGCCGAGGACGAGACGGCCGGACGGCCGTACCGGATCGCGAGCGTCGAAGCCATCCCCGACGGCCCTTACGACAAAGCGGACTTGAAGGCGCTCAGAGCGAAGCTCGAAGCGCTGCTGGTCAGCTCCGGCACGGCGAATTTCTCATTCCGGCTCCCGCCCTCAATGCCCGACAGCGAGTTCGTCCACGCGCTGTCGCAGTACTTCGGATTCGAAGCGATCGAGCGGCAGGCGCTGCTCGAGATGAGCGATCCGTCGGCGCGCTGCCGCGCGTTGATCGAACTCGTGGAGATGCAGGTGCTGATGGGATCGAACGACTGGAAGGGCCGCTCGAACTAGGCCAGCCGGCCCGCGATGACCTTCACGGCCTGCGCCCCGTGGAAGCGGCCGTTCTCGATGAAGATCTTGCCGCTCTGCTTCCCGGCGACCGCCGCGCCGATCACGAACACGTTGGGCACCGTCGTCTCGAACGCCTCGGGATCGAGCGCCGGCGTGCCGTCCGCGTCGTTGACCGACGCGCCGAGCGATTTCAGCAAGCTCGTGTCCGAACGGTAGCCGGTCAGCAGGTACACCGCGTCGGCCGGCAGCGTGGAACGGCTCCCGCCCTCGTCGACCGTGACGTGGGTCGGCGTGATCTCCACGACGCGCGCGTTGAACCGCGCGGCGATCGAGCCCTCCTTGATGCGGTTCTCGATGTCTGGCTTCACCCAGTACTTAATCGACTCGCCGAGCGCCGCGTGCCGGTGCACGATCGTCACGCTCGCCGCGCCGTTGCGATAGAGATCGAGCGCGGCTTCCGCGGCCGAGTTCTTGCCGCCGACGATGACGACGTGACGGCGGTAGTGCGGGTGCGGTTCCTTATAGAAATGGGAGACGTGCGGCAGATCCTCGCCGGGCACGCCGAGCTGATTCGGAATGTCGTACGCCCCGCTCGCAATCACGACCGACTTCGCCTCATAGCTCGCCGCCCCGTGGGCGCGGCTGTCGGTGTTCAGCACAAAACCCCCGCCCAGCTCGCCGGGCCGCTGCGCGACTGCCAACACGCGCTCCTCGAACCGGACCTCCAGTTTGAACGTGTCCGCGACGCGCCGGTAGTACTTCAGCGCTTCCGCGCGCGTCGGCTTCTCGTGGGGACTGACGAACGGCAATCCGCCGATCTCGAGCAGGTCGGGCGTCGTGAAGAACACCATGTCGGTGGGAAATCGCATGAGCGAGTTGACCAGCGCGCCCTGCTCCAGGACCACGTAGCTCAGACCGTGCTGCTGGGCGGCGATGGCGGCCGCCAGGCCGGCGGGCCCGCCGCCGACAATGGCGACGTCGATCATTTGCCGACCGCCGAAGGCGTGTACTCGAGCCGGAGGTTCGACACGATCGCGACGGGACGGCCCGGCGACGAAAACACCTCCGTGCCCGCCTTCGTCGTCACCTCCACGCGCACGCCGACGATGGAGATCGCGGTGACGGCCGCGGGGATCTTGAGAGTGACCGGCTCAGCGCGGCCCGGGGCGATGGTCTTGGTGCCGCCGGGACCGGTGCCGACGATGCGATCGAACAGATCGAGTTCGGCGCGCAGCTCGCCCATGACGGCCGCCCGCTCGATGACCGCGCCGCTGTTGGCGTTGAGCACGGCCACAAGCGCGGTGGCCCGCGCAAAGGGCAGCGTCTTGCCCGCCACGGCGAACCGATTGTGCAGATCGAAGCGCAGCGTGGACGCGCCGGTATGCGGCGGAATGCGCACGACGTCGCCCTTCGCCGGATCGGTCGCCGCCGCGATGTCACAGAAGACGCGCCGGCTCTTGACCCCGCGTCCGAGATCCGACGGGCACTGCGACTCGGTGACGAACTTGTTCGCCGGCGCCGCGGCCGCAAAGGCGGTGGCCGAGACGACACACGCGAGGAGCGCGACGCGAGTCATGGTCAAATTATACCCGCCGATGTCGCCGCGGTTCCCGGAACGAATTGTCTGTCTCACGGAAGAAACCACCGAGACGCTCTACCTGCTCGGCGCCGGCGATCGTGTCGTCGGCGTGTCCGGGTACACGGCGCGTCCACCGGAGGCGCGCCGCAAACCGAAGGTCTCGGCGTTTCTGAACGCGCGGTTCGACAAGATCGCGGCGCTCCGGCCCGACCTGGTCCTCGCGTTCTCCGATCTCCAGGCCGATATCGCGGCGGAGTTGATCCGCCGCGGTTTCACGGTCCTGACGTTCAACCAGCGCAGCGTCGCCGAGATTCTCCAGATGATCCGGATGCTGGGCGCGCTGGTTGGCCTGGGGGCGGCCGGCCTCGACCTCGCGGACCGGCTCGAACGCGACCTCGACGCGATCCGCGCGGCCGCGGCGTCGTTCCGCCGGCGCCCGCGCGTGTTTTTCGAAGAGTGGGACGCGCCGCTGATCTCCGGGATTCGCTGGGTTGAGGAACTGGTCGAAATCGCCGGAGGGGATCCGATCTTCCCCGAGCTGCGCCACGCCGGTCTCGCCAAGGACCGCATCGTCGATCCCGATCGCGTGCGCGCGGCGAACCCGGACGTCATCTTCGCGTCGTGGTGCGGCAAGAAGGTCCGCCCCGCGACGATCACCTCTCGCCGTGGGTGGGCATCGGTGGCGGCCGTGCAGAATGGCCACATCTACGAGATCAAGTCGACCTACATCCTGCAGCCCGGGCCGGCGTCGCTCACCGAGGGCGTGAGACAGATTAGCGACCGGCTGCGGCAATGGTCATTGGCCAATGGCCATTGACCACTACCGCTTGATCAACTGCAGGAATTCCTGCCGCGTGCGCGCGTCCGAGTGGAACACGCCGCGCATGGCGCTCGTGACGGTGACGGAATTCTGCTTCTCCACGCCGCGCATCGCCTTGCAGAGGTGCGAGGCTTCCATCACGACCGCCACGCCCATCGGCTTCACCGAGTCGGTGAGGCATTCCGCGATCTGCGAGGTCAGCCGCTCCTGCACCTGCAGCCGGCGCGCGAAGACGTCCACGATGCGCGGGATCTTGCTCAACCCGACGACTTTGCCGTTCGGAATGTAGGCGACGTGCGCTTTGCCGAAGAACGGCAGCATGTGGTGCTCGCACAGACTGTAGAAGTCGATGTCTCGCACGATCACCATCTCGTTATACTCGACGGAAAAGAGCGCGCCATTAATGATGCTGTCGACGTCGACGGCATAGCCGCTGGTCAAAAACTTGAGCGACTTCTCCACTCGTTTCGGCGTATCGAGCAGCCCCTCGCGGGACGGGTCCTCGCCGAGTTCACGCAGCAGCCGCCGAATCGTGTCTTGCATATTCGGATTGTACGTCACGGTCGCTGTGACGCTGGGCGCCGCCGCGCAGGTCCCGGCGCCCGATCCCGATCGGCTCTACGCGGAACGCGAGGACGTTGCCCACGCCCAACAGGCGGCGGCGATCTGGAAGGCGCGCCCCTCGTCGGACTTCGACGCGGCCTGGAAGATCGCACGCGCCGACCATTGGATCGGCTGGCACGCGCCGAACGAGGCGGCGCGCCGGGCGGCGCTCGAAGACGGCGTCGCCGCCGGCACGCGCGCCATCGCCCTCAACCCGAAACGGCCGGAAGGGTACTTCTGGCGGGCCGCCAACATGGGCACGCTCGGCGAGTTGTTCGGCATCATCCAGGGTCTGAAGTATCGGGGCCGGATCAAGGACGACCTCGAAGTGGTCCTGAAGATGGATCCGGCATGGCAACAAGGATCGGCCGACCGCGCGCTGGGACGCTGGTACGCCAAAGTGCCGCGGCTCTTCGGCGGGAGCGACAAGGAGGCTGAGGCGCACTACCGCGCGTCGCTGAAGTACAACCCGAACAGCACGGCGTCGCTGTTCTTCCTGACCGAACTGCTGATCGACCAGAAGCGCAACGCCGAGGCCGCCGAATTGCTTCGGCGCATCCTCGACGCCCCGATCGATCCGGACTGGGCGCCCGAAGATCGGGAATTCAAGTCGAAGGCTACGAGTACTTGTAAAAGCCTTCGCCTGACTTGCGGCCGTTCTTCCCCGCCAACACCATCCGCTTGAGCAGCGTCGGCGCCGCGAACATCGGGTCCTTGAACTCGTCGAACATGATGTTCGCGATGTAGTACGTGGTGTCGAGACCGACGAAATCGAGCAGCGTGAGCGGCCCCATCGGATAGCCCAACCCCAGCTTCATGGCCTTGTCGATGTCTTCCTTCGTCCCGAGCCCGCGCTCGTAGCAGCGAATCGCGTCGAGCAGGTACGGAATCAACAGGCGGTTCACGATGAAGCCCGGCTTGTCGGGCGCGGTGATCGGTTCCTTCCCGATCTTGACCGAAAATTCCATCAGCGCGTCGTACGTTTCCTGGCTGGTCGAGAGGCCGCGGACCACTTCCACGAGCTTCATCAACGGGACCGGGTTGAAGAAGTGCAGGCCGCCGAACTTGTCCGGCCGCTGGGTCTTCGACGCGAGTTCCGTAATGCAGAGCGACGACGTGTTCGACACGAAGATGCAGTGCGCGCCGACGGCTTTCTCGAGCGCGGTGTAAGCCGCTGCCTTGTCGTCGATGTTCTCGATGATCGCCTCGATGATGAGGTCGCAGTCCTTCATGTCCGCGAACTCGGTCACGCCCCTCAGGTTCCCGAGCGTCGTCGCCCGCTGCTCTTCGGTGACCTTGCCCTTGGCGACGCCGTCGTCGAGGAACTTCTTGATCCGGCCGAGCCCTTTGTCGAGCGCGCCCTGGTTCACTTCGCGCACGACGACCTTGAAGCCCGCCGCCGCGGACACCTGCGCGATGCCCGACCCCATTAACCCGCAACCCAAAACACCAACCGTCTTGATGCTCATGTCAGATTCTCTCAATGATGATCGTGATGCCCTGGCCGCCGCCGATGCAGGCCGTGGCCATGCCGTACTTCTTGCCGCGGCGCCCGAGTTCGAGCGTCAGCGTGAGGATGAGCCGCGACCCCGTCATGCCGAGCGGATGGCCGAGGGCAATCGCGCCGCCGTTCACATTCGTCTTGTTGCGGTCGAGGCCGAGTTCCTTCTCCACCGCGAGGTACTGGCCCGAGAACGCCTCGTTCACTTCGATGAGGTCGATCTGGTCCAGCGTCAGCCCGGCTTTCTCGAGGGCTTTGCGCGACGCCGGCGCCGGGCCCATGCCCATGTAGGACGGATCCACGCCGACCGCCGCCCACGAGACGATCCGCGCCGTCGGCTTAAGCCCTTTTTCCTTCACGGCCGCGCCGGACGCGAGGATCACCGCCGCGCCGCCGTCCACGATACCGCTCGCGTTGCCGGCGGTGACCGTGCCGTCCTTCGAGAACGCCGCCGGCAATTTCGCCAGCGCCTCCATCGTCGTCTCCGGACGCAGATGATCGTCGCGGTCGACGACGGTTACGCCCTTGCGCGACTTGATCTCGACGGGCACGACTTCGTCGGCGAACCGGCCCTCGGCCCAGGCCTTCCCGGCCGCCTGCTGGCTGCGAATCGCGTAGAGATCCTGCTCTTCGCGCGAGATCCCGTACTTCGCCGCGCACTTCTCGGCAGTCTGCGCCATGAAGAGCCCGCAGTACGGATCGAGCAGCGCTTCGTAGAGGTAGTCCTCGAGTTTGCCCTGGTTGAGCTTCAGACCCGTGCGCAGGCCGCGCATGATGTGCGGCGCCTGG
>SCUN01000349.1 GCA_004297655.1 Acidobacteriota bacterium
CAGCCGGGTCCGCCGTTCTCGTTGACGCCGGCGCCCTGATCGCGCTGCTCGACCGCAGCGACGCGCACCACGCGGCGGCCGTCGCCGCGCTCGACCGGATTCGCGAACCGCTCCTCACCGTCTGGCCGGCCCTCACCGAAGCGATGCATCTCGTCAGCGGCGTCCCCCGCGCGCCGCGCGCCCTGCTCGATCTCGTCGACGAGGGCGGCGTCGAACTGGCGGAACTGGATCGCGACGATGTGGCGCGGATCGGCGAGTTGATGGACAAATACGCGGATCTGCCGATGGATTTCGCCGACGCGGCGCTCGTGCGCGCGGCCGAACGGCACGTCACGTCGAAGATCCTGACGTTCGATCGGCACTTCGAGGTCTACCGGCTCGGGCGCCGGCAGCGCTTCACGATCATTCGAGCACGGTGATGACGCTGAACCCGTCGTAGCCCTTCGCGCCAACGGTCTGAATGGCCGTCGCACTCACGCGCGGCTCGCGCGCCACAGCCTCGTGAAAGCGGCGGGCGCCGATCACGTTCGCGTCGGTCGAGCCGGTGTCCGCCACGGCGCCTTTTCGGATGACATTGTCGGCGAGGATCAGGGTGCCCGGGCGCGAGAGCGGCAACACGGCCGCGAAGTACGCCGCGTAGCTCACCTTGTCGGCGTCGATGAAGATGAGATCGAACGGCGCGACACTTCTGGCGGCGAGATCGGCCAGCGTGTCGTGCGCGGAGCCGACGCGAAGGTCGATCCGGTCAGCCACACCCGCCCGCGCGAAATTGCGTCGGGCCACATCGGCGTGATGCGGATCGATCTCGAGGGTGATCAGCCGCCCGGCGGGCCCGAGCGCCCGCGCCAGCCAGATCGCGCTGTATCCCGCCAACGTGCCGAGTTCGAGGATGCGCGTCGCGCCCATCGACTTCGCCAGCACGAAGAGCAACTTGCCCTGCGCCGGCGTGACGCTGATCGTCGGCAGGCCGGCGTCGACGGCGGCCGCGAGCGACGCCTCGAGCGCCTCGTCGCGGCCGACAAGCGTGTCTTCGACGTACCGGTCAACCTCGGTCCAACGCGGATCGTTCACAAGACTCATCGCTTCCTGAACGG
This sequence comes from Acidobacteriota bacterium, assembly GCA_004297655.1. Lineage (GTDB taxonomy): Bacteria > Acidobacteriota > Vicinamibacteria > Vicinamibacterales > SCN-69-37 > SCUN01. The sequence continues at coordinate 1,095 of SCUN01000349.1, forward strand.
GTAGACCTGCTGCGCCATCCAGCCCTCGGGCACGGGATCGCCCTCGATGCCGTACACCGGCGGCCATTCGTCCGGCGGCAAGTATTGTGTGCCGAACAGCCGGTCGAGCACCGGCAGATGCACGGCGAAGTTCTTGTCCACCGGCCGCACCGCATGATGCCAGTGGTGGCCTCGCGGGGTGGTCAGCCAATGGTCCAGCCAGCCGAAACGGAATCTCACGTTCGAGTGAATGAAGACGGCATGGAACGAGACGAACACGAGGTACCCGTAGAGGGCCGGCCGCGCAAATCCCAACAGGAAGATCGGCACGAGCACCAGGCTCCGCATCGAGACCGTCTCGATGACGTGCAGTCGCGGCCCGGCCAGCCAGTCGAGCGTCACGCTCGAATGATGGATGGCGTGAATGCGCCACAGCGCCGGCACCGCGTGATACGCGCGATGGATCCAGTACTGCACGACATCCGCGACGATGACGATCTCGATGAACTGAAAAATGACCGGTTGCGCGGAAATCCAGTCGTGCAACCACACCGGCTGCCACAGACGCGCCAGCGACGTCGCCGGCAGCAGCGTCAGGAACGTCAATGCCTGCACGGCGAGGTGATTGATCATCAGATACGTACCGTCGGTGACCCACCCTGGCCGGAACGTCTTCACATCGGTGCGGTGCGGAAACGCCCGCTCGAGGGGCATGAACACGACGGCGAGCAGCAGCACGTTCAGCGCGAACCAGTCGAGGCCGACGGTGAACGGCGACGCGACGTCCGTGAGCGCCGCCGCCTTCGCGCCACCGGCGAGGGTCGCGGCGAACGCCAACCCCAGTCCCGTGACGCCGAGCACTTTGCGTTTTCTGAGCAGCAGCGACGTGGCCGAGAGCAGGAACGCCGCGCCGATCACCGTCTGAAGCAGCGCGCGAAGAAACGGCAGCGGGTATTGCGCGCGAAACGCCTCGGTCGTGAACACGCCGGGAAAGCTGAAGGCGACGACCCCGGCCAGCGCGAGGCCGCCGAGAAACACGCCGGCGGTGCCACTCATCCAGCCCGTGCCGAAGCCTGACGACTCCGGATCGTCGAAGAGCCGCGTGATCAGCTGCTCCAGGCGCGAGCGGCGGACGGCCATCGATTACGTCTCGTATTCCTCAGTCGGCATCTTGAACGCCTTGACCAGTTCCGGGTCGCCGGCGTTGCCGAGCACGCGCATCGCGACGTACTCGCCGACGACCGGCCCGAACTTGAAGCCCTCGGCCTGACCGACGCCGGCGATCCACGCGTTGTCCGCGCCGGGCACGTGGTCGATGATGAAGTTGCGGTTGACGCTGCTCTCGTAATGGCACGCGCGCGTTTCAGACAGCGGCGCGTCCTTGAGGTCCGGAAACCGCCGCGCGACGAATCGCCGAGAACCGTCGATGCGCTCCTGGCTCATCCACCGCGAGCTCAGGTCCGGATCGCTCAGCGTCGGATCCTGCGGCTGCGCCTGTCCGCCGCCACCACCGCCCTGCCGCTGTCCTTGCCCACCAGCAGCACCCGCGGCACCTGTCGTGGCTTGTGCACCTGCAGCACCGGTCGCACCCGCTGTCCCTGTGTTACCGGCTCCACCCGCTCGACCCGCTGGACCCGCTGCACCCGGCGCAGGCGTCGCCCCGGGCGGCGCCGGCGGCGCAATGGCCCCGCGCACGCGGAAGCCGCGGCTATCGACCGGCAACGTCACCCAGCCGGTCACGCCGGGAAAGTTGTAACTCGGCATGTTGGGATACGTGAATCGCGTGTCGCCGGCCGGTGTCGCGAAGTAGCAGACGTAGCCCAGCGGCACGCGCATGCGGTTCGTCATGAGCGGCTGGAAGATCTTTCTGAGCCACGCGCCGCACGCGAACACGTACGCATCCCCCCTCAGCACCGACCCATCGTCGAACACCACGCCGTCCATCTGGTTGTTGACGATCGAGCCCGGCCGCACGCGGCCGATCCGGATCGTCGCGCCCATCTTCTCGGCGATCGCCGCGACGGCGAGCGTCGACGCGCGCGCGCGGGCGACGCCGGCGTCCGGCTCGTAGATCGCGATCGTCGTGTCGTCGTTGTTCATCTGGGGCCAGCGCTTGCGCACCTCGTCGCCGGTCATCACCTCGTGCTTCACGCCCAGCTTCGTCCACAGCTCGCGCGTCTTGGTGACGAACGGCTCGTCGGCGGCGCGGCAGATCACGTCGCCGGTCTCCACGAAGAAGCGCGTGCGGAACACCGGTCCCCATTCCGCGTCGAACTCGTGCCAGCGCGCGATCGACGTTCGCGCCCATTTCACCCACAGCGGCGCGATCGCCTCAGTGCGATCGCCGTACGACGACCGGATGCCGCGCGTTTCGTCGGCGCTCGTCGCGCGCGAATTCGCCGGGCCGTACTGATCGACCAGCGTCACTTTCACGCCGGCCCTTCGCAGGTAGTACGCGGTCCATCCGCCCCACGCGCCCGCGCCGATGACGACGACGTGCGCCGGGCTGCCGGCGCGCGGCTTCGGCGCCTCGACCATCGGCGCCGGCGTGAACTTCTGCGCGAACATCCCGGCGGTGCCGACGCCGGCGAGTTGCAGGAACTCGCGGCGATCGTACGCCGACGGGTCGTCGGTCAAGAGAATCCTGTTGTCCTTCTTCGTCGTAGACATGGCGGCTCGCTCAGGGATAAGTGCGCGTGTGTTATAGCATGAGCGGGATGTCCGCTCGGCGGCTGGGCCCCGTGATGATCTTCGCCGGCGTGCTGGCCGGCCGGACCGCGTTGACGCTCGCGCAAACCCCCGCCGCGCCGCCGGCCAACTCCGTCACTTACACCGAAGACCAGGCCACACGCGGCGCCGAACTCTTCAGCAATGTGTGCCTCGAGTGCCACGCCCGCAAGGACGTCAGCGACGTGGAGTTCAAGGGCAAATGGCGCGGCCGCACGGCGTTCGACTTCTTCGAACGCGTCCGCTCGACGATGCCGGAGAGCAGCCCGGGGTCGCTCGCGCGGGCCGACTATCTGAATGTCACGGCGTATGTCGCCAAACTGAACGGCCTCGCCGCCGGCGAGGTCGAGCTGCCCGACGATGAGGCGGCGCTGAAGAAGATGGTGCTGGCGTTCGCGCCGAGCGGCCAACGGTAAGTCCATCCGAATTATCATTTGAGAGACATGACAGCCATCGAAGCGAAGTTCGCGAAGCTCGGCACCGACCACGCCCCGGGCCAGGAAGTGCGCCAGGGCCACGACGCGGCGGACGCGATGCTCCGCGGCGAATCACTGCCGGGCACGCCGGTCGATTTCTCGCATGGCGATGTGAACGACAACGCCTTTCCGCCGACCCCGGGCGCGCTCGATGAGTTCGTCTCCGGCGTGCATCGCGGCGGCTCGCAGGCCTACACCGAGTATCGCGGCGCCGCCGAGCTGCGCGAGCGCGTGGCCGGGAAGCTGGCGGCGTTCACGGGCCGGCCGGTGTCCGCGGCGAACGAGCTGATCATCACACCGGGCACGCAGGGCGCGCTGTTCCTGGCGATCGCCGCCACCGTGACCGCCGGCGACAAGGTCGCGATCGTCCGCCCCGACTACTTCGCGAATCGCAAGCTCGTCGAGTTCCTCGGCGCGGAGGTCGTGCCGGTCCGGATGGACTATCTCGGCAACACGACGGGGGCCGGCATCGATCTCGGCCAGCTCGAAGATGTCTTCAAGTCCGGCGTGAAGACGTTCCTCTTCTCCAATCCCAACAACCCCGCCGGCGTCATCTACTCGGCGGAGGAGATCGGCAGGATCGCGGCGCTGGCGAATCGGTACGGCGTCAGCGTCATCGCCGACCAGCTCTACTCGCGCCTGCTCTACTCCGGCCAGACCTACACGCACCTGCGCGCGTCGGCCATCGACGCGGACAAGGTCGTCACGATCATCGGACCGTCGAAGACCGAGTCGCTCAGCGGGTACCGGCTGGGCGTCGCGTTCGGTTCGGCGCATCTCGTCGATCGCATGGAGAAGCTGCAGGCCATCGTCTCGTTGCGCGCGCCGGGCTACTCACAAGCGGTGCTGCGCACGTGGTTTGACGAGCCGGCCGGCTGGATCGAAGAGCGCACGGCACAGCACGAGGCAATTCGCGACGACCTGATGAAGGTGTTCCGCGCGGTGCCGGGCCTCACGATCCGCACGCCCGAGGCGGGCAGCTATCTCTTCCCGCGCCTGCCCAGGCTGGACCTGCCGCTGCACACGTTTGTGCGCGCGCTGCGGACGCAGGCCGGCGTCACCGTCACGCCGGGCACGGAGTTCAGCCCGGACGCGACCGACAGCATCCGCCTGAACTTCTCGCAGAACCATCAGGCCGCGGTGAAGGCGGTCGAGCGCATCGCGCAGATGATCGAACGGTACCGCGCGCGATGACCCGCAAGATCTTCACCAGCGACAAGACCCCGCCGCCGGCCGGCGCCTACAGCATCGCCATGGAAGTGGGCGGCCTCGTGTTTCTGGCGGGCCAGACGCCGCGCGATCGCGACGGCGTCAGGCACGGCGACAAGCCGTTCGCGTTTCAGGCGCGAATGGCGCTCGATAATCTTGAGGCCGCCGCGAACGCGGCGGGGCTGTCGTTGAAGGATGCCGTGCGCGTTGGCGTGTTTCTAAGGAACCCCGCCGACGCCAAGGAGTTCGACACGATCTACCGTGAGTACGTGAGCGATCCGCTCCCGGTGCGCACGCTCACGCAATCGACGTTCGCCGGCTTCGACATCGAAGTGGACGCCGTGCTCGCGCGGCGGTAGCGCCGCAGGGCCTACAAACGGCCGGGCGTGGCATCGAACTCGATGCGCTGCACGTCGGCCCACCGCACGTGTCTCGGACGCTCGGTTCCGCCGGGAAACACGAGCAACCCGGCGTTCCGCGGTCCAAGGTCGCCGGCCAGTTCCAGATTCAGCACTTCGCCGCTCTGCAGCGTCACCTTGGCGCGCCCGGTGCCGCTCTTGTCGTTCTCCGGCAGCGCGATCGACGCGACCAGGCCGAACGGCAGCAGGTAGTCCACGCCGTCGCGCGGCGCGTCGAGCGAGTCGGTGGTTTCGCTCTCGTCGAGGTCGTAGACCAGCCGGCCGGCGAGGCGTTCGCCGCTGCGCAGCGTGACGGTCCCGGCGAGCGGTCGTCCCGGCGGGTAGTCGCTGTACGCGGGCCCGCTGCCGCCGGCGCTGAATTCCACTCGCTCGAATGCGCTCCATGGCACGAGCACTCGCCCGTATCTGGAATCCTCGACGTACATGCCGAATGTGAGCGGCCCCGACTTGTCGCGGTCGAAACCGACGACGTCGCGGTTGTCGCGCAGCGTCACGCGGAGCTGGTCGGACGATTCGCGCGCGACCGCGCGGATCGCGTCGAAGCGCAGGCTGACCTTGCCGTCGGCCGTGCGCCCGTCCAGGGTGTCCGAGCCCACGCTCTTCTCCCGATTCCACTGCAGAAATCCGGTAAACGCCCGGCCGCGCGTCTCGACGGTTCCATAGAGCCGCGACGGCGCGGACGCGAGGCGCGCGGTCGGCAGGAATTCGATCGTCTGGATCTTCGTCGGCCCGAGATCCACGGTCTTGCCGTCGGTCCACACGCGGATGCCATCCGCGAAATCGCTGGCCTCCGAGTAATTCGTGTCGTACACCGTGCCGCTCTTGAGCGTCAGGCGAACGACCATCGGGCTGGGCGCGTCGATGCGCGCGATGTCGCCGAGGCGGACGAGGAACGGGCGGCGAAGATCGATCGTGGCGGAGTCGCCGAGCTCGAAGCCGAAGATCCTGAACGGATGGCGTCCCGACGCCAGCGCTTCCGGCGGCACGCTCGCGGCCCACGGGTTGCTCGACTTCGAGCCGCTGAAGTAGTCGCCCCAGAACGCCTCTTCCCCGCCGCCCCAGCGCAACCGTCCCTCATACGCCACGCCATCGTCCGTGGTCACGCGGCCGTAGAGAAAACCGGGGTTGGCTTTGGCCAGCGCCTCCTGATCGGCGGGCGTCGTCGCCGCGATCGGATCGGGCTCCGCCCCGGGATGCGTGACGGTCTCCGTGGCGAGCGCATAGCCCAGCCGGCCGAGGACGGCCAGCACCACGAGACCGGCCGCCATCGCCGCCAGTTCGAACAGGTTCGGCACACCGCGTCGCATGCGGGTCACTCTAGCCGCAACGGACCCTGGAAGACCTCAGCGTTCCATCAGCAACGCGTGAGATGTGCCTGAGATTGCCGCGCAGGAGCGTCTAACGCGAGAGCTGTGTTCGCTCCCACGCGGTGACGCCCAGCCAGCGGGCCTGCACGGAACGAACGAGAGACTGAAACTCCGGATCCCGGCGAAGTGGCGCGAGGTGGGTGCTGTATTCGCTGAGGAACGGATAGTTGACGAAGCCGAATTGAATCGCCGTCCGCACCCATCGCATCGCGTCGTCTCGCCGTCCGATGAGCGCGGAGGCTTCGGCCACCATGATCGCGGCGAACTCGTTTCTGAGCGCGCCATCGAGCGCGGCCCCATGCGCGGCCGCACCGTCGCCGTCGCCAAGGAGCGCGCACGCATGAAACGCCGCCCACGACCCGAGGACGGTTCCCGACAATCCGTCGGCGGCCAGGCGAAGAATTTCGGCGCCCTCGTCGCGGCACCCGGCTGCGTCGATCTGCCAGCCCGCAAGGATGTGCAGCATTGATGGCGCCGGCGCCATCGCGATCGCGCGCCGGGCGAACGGCGCCGCCTCGGCGGGTCGGCCCTGCAG
>SCUN01000350.1 GCA_004297655.1 Acidobacteriota bacterium
CCGCCACTCGCTGAAGGAAGTCGCGATCGACATTCCCGCGCAGGTCTGCATCACGCGCGACAACGTGCAGGTCGGCGTGGACGGCATCCTTTACCTTAAGGTGTTAGATCCGGAGCGCGCGTCGTACGGCATCTCGAACTTCAACTTCGCGATCACGCAGCTCGCGCAGACGAACCTGCGCAGCGAGATCGGCAAGATCACGCTCGACAAGACCTTCGAAGAGAGAACCAACATCAACGCAGCGGTCGTCACCGAGCTCGACAAGGCGTCGGAGCCGTGGGGCGTCAAGGTGCTGCGCTACGAGATCAAGAACATCACGCCGCCGCACGACGTGCTGGCCGCGATGGAGAAGCAGATGCGCGCCGAGCGCGAAAAGCGCGCGGTGATTCTGACGTCGGAAGGCACGCGCGACGCGGCGATCAACAACGCCGAAGGCGACAAGCAGCAGGTCATCAAGGCGTCGGAAGCGCGGCGCCAGCAGCAGATCAACGAGGCCGAAGGTCAGGCGGCGGCGATCCTGGCGGTCGCGACCGCGACGGCCGAGGGCATCCGCAAGGTCGCCGAGACGATTCAGCAGCCGGGCGGCGTGGAAGCGACGCAGCTGCGCGTCGCCGAGCAGTACGTGAAGCAGTTCGGCGAGCTGGCGAAGGCCGGCAACACGATGATCCTGCCGGCGAACGTCGCGGACGTGGCGGGCATGGTCGCGATGGCGACCAAAGTCTTCAAGACTGTCGAACGACCCAAGTAGCCAGCGCGCCAGCGATCAACAGCAATCCGGCCCCGGCCCTGAGGCGGTACTTGCCTCGGCCGAGGCCGATCACCAATCCCAGCTTCACCAGCGTATTCGCCAGAATGCCGATCGCGATCGCGGTGGCCGCGAGCGCGACCGGCGTGCCGCTCGTCACCGCGCGCGAAATCGACATCGTCAACGCGTCCACGTCGGTCAGGCCCAGCACCGCGGCGGACCCGAGGAGGCCGGTCGTGGAGATCGCGTCCTTGAGCGCCGCCATCACGAAGATCACCACCTGAAAGAGCGCCGCCATCTGCAGCGCCGCGCGAAACTCGAGCGGGTTCTTCTCGTCGGGCTCGTGCGACGGGCCCGCGGCATGCGTACGCATGCCGAGGACGGTCAGCGCCGCGGCGATCAGGAACGGCGCCACGAACGCCGGCCAGAGCGCCTTCGTGAGCGCCGGCGCCAGGACGCCCGTCGCCGCCAGCACGCGGAGGAAGAGCATCGCGTTTGCGCCCATCACGCCTGATGCCAGCGCGCCCTCGGCCGCTCTCGCGCTCTGGCTCAACCGCGACATCGTCAACGTCACCGAGGTCGAGGAAATGAACCCGCCGAGAATGCCGGACACGGCGAACCCTTGCTCCGTGCCGATCGTGCGCCGCGCGACGTAGCTGGCGAAGCTCAGGCCCGAGAAGAAGAGCACGAGCGCCCACAGTTCGCGCGGCCGAATCGCCTCGTACGGACCATACGGTCCCGTGGGGAGAAGCGGCAGGACCACGAGCGCCATCACGGCGAACCGGGCGCCGGCAAGCACGCCCGTGCCGTCGAGTTTCGATGCCCAGCGGTGCAGCCGCGTTTTTTCCGCAAGAAAGAACAGCGTCACGGCGACGACGCCCATCGCGAGCTGGATCTGGCCGAGGCCCGAGAGCACGCCGGCGGTGAGGACGACCAGCCCGGCGACTTCGGTCGTCGCGTCGATATCGAACTGGCTCGCGCGGGCGTAGCCGATGGCGATGACCGCCGCGGATGCGGCGAGCAGAATGCCGGACGGCACCGTCAGTCCCGCCGACCAGAGCCAGCCGCTCAACCCGGCGATCAGGCCCAGCATCGTGAATGTCCGAAGCCCGCCCAGGTGGGCGTGCGGGCCGGTGGCATGCCCCGACCACTGCCGTTCGAGCCCAAGGGCCAGACCGCCCAGGAGCCCGATCAGGACGCGAACCGCGGCGATGCCGTCAAACGACATGCCGCGATTATCTCAGACGCCTAGCGCGCGTCGCGAACGCCGGCTTTCCGCAAGATCACCATCATCGGGCACCAGCCGGTGAAGAACGACTGGAAGAGATTGAGCCCGACAAACAGCGTGAACCAGTTGAATCGCGGGTCCACGAACTGGGCCAGCAGCACGCTGGCGGTGACAAACGCGCCCCCAATCAGGCGCAGCATCGATTCCACAGTGACAGTCATGTTCAGGTCCTAGTGCGCGGCGAGGGGTGTGAGTCGACGCAGCCGGCGATGCGTCATGTAGTAGATGATCGGGACGGTGACGCGCGAGAGCAGCAGCGACGCCACTTCGCCCGCCATCAACGAGATGGCCAGACCCTGGAAGATCGGATCGAACAGGATGACGCCCGCGCCGACGATGACCGCCGCGGCGGTGAGCGCCATCGGACGGAAGCGAACCGCGCCCGCATCGATGACCGCCTCTTCGAGCGCCATGCCGTCAGCCACTCGCAGTTCGACGAAGTCGACCAGGATGATGGAGTTGCGCACGACGATGCCGGCACCGGCGATGAAGCCGATCATCGACGTCGCCGTGAAGAACGCGCCGCCCATCGCGTGCGCCGGCAGAATGCCGACGAGCGAGAACGGAATCGCGAGCATGATCGTCATCGGCGTGGCGAACGACTGGAACCAGCCGACGACGAGGATGTAGATCAGGATCAGGACGGCAGCAAACGCGATGCCGAGATCGCGAAACACTTCGAACGTGATGTGCCATTCGCCGTCCCACTTGAGCGCGTACGCCGAGCTGTCGGTCGGCTGGCTCGCGTTGAAGATCTCGACCGGCTGGCCGGTCGGGCCGGGCGCCGACGCAATCGCGTCGTTCATGGCGCGGATCGCGTACACCGGGCTCTCGGCCTTGCCGGCGATGTCGCCGGTGACGTACGTCACCGGTTGCAGGTTCTTGTGGTACACGCTGGGTTCGTCCTGGGCCGCGGTGCGCGTGGTCAGTTCACCGACCGCGACGCGGAAGCGGCCCGGCACGGGCAACGCTTCGATCGCATCGAGCGAGCCGCGCAGTTCCCGCGGCAACCGCAACACGACCGGCACGTCCTCGCGCGCCAGCGGGTCGTGCAGCAGGCCCGCTGGGGTGCCGGCGCCGCCCATGCGCACGACGCCGGCGACATCCGCAGCCGACAGGCCCGCCGCCGCAGCCTTCTCCTGATCGACATCGAGGCGCCATTTCGGCTGCGGCGTCTCGACATACCAATCGGTGTCCACGACGCCGGGCGTCGTGTCGAAGATCGTCTTCACGCGCTTCGCCAACTCGAGCCGCCGATTCGGATCGGGGCCGTACACTTCGGCGACCAGCGTCTGGAGTACCGGCGGTCCCGGCGGCACTTCGACCACCTGGATGGACGCGCCGAGCGACGCCGCGACCGGCGCCAGCGTCGCTCTCAGGCGCTTCGCGATCGCGTGACTCTGTTCCCACCGGTCTTCCTTCGGCGTGAGCTGGATCTGGATGTCGGCGAGGTTCGGCTGCTGCCGGAGGAAGTAGTGCCTGACGAGGCCGTTGAACGTGTACGGCGACGAAGTGCCCGCGTAGCTCTCGGCGCTCACCACTTCTTTGTCCTTCAGCGCCTCCGTCGCGAGCGCGCCGGCCACGCGCGCGGTCGACTCGAGCGGGGCGTTGTCCGGCAGCCGTACGACCACCTGCAGTTCGCTCTTGTTGTCGAACGGCAACATCTTCACGCGCACCAGGCCCAATGGAATCAGCGCCATCGAGGCGATCAGCAGCAGGGCCACGGCTGAGAGAAACATCCAGCGGCTGCGCGCGTCCCGGATCAGACGCGCCATCATGCGCCGGTAGAGTTCCGTGAAACGGCCCTCGCGCTCGCCGGCGTGCGACGTGTCGTTCCTGAGCAATCGAATCGCGGCCCACGGCGTGACGATGAACGCGACGGCGAGCGAGAAGAGCATCGCCGCCGAGGCGCCGATCGGGATCGGCCGCATGTAGGGACCCATCAGCCCGCCGACAAACGCCATGGGCAGAATGGCCGCGACGACCGTGAGCGTGGCCAGGATCGTGGGGTTGCCGACTTCATCGACCGCGCGCACGGCGATCGCGTCGGTGAGGCGGCCACCGGCCATCCGGGCGTGCCGCACCAGGTTCTCCACCACGACAATCGCATCGTCCACGAGAATGCCGATGGAGAAGATCAGCGCGAAGAGCGTGATGCGGTTGAGCGTGTAGCCGTAGAGATAGAAGACGAAGAGCGTGAGCGCGAGCGTGACCGGAATGGCCGTCATCACGACCGCCGACTCGCGGCGGCCCAGCGCAAACCAGATCAGCGCCGACACGGAGAGGACGGCCAGCAGCATGTGCCAGAGCAACTCATTGGATTTCTGCTCGGCGGTGTCGCCGTAGTTGCGCGTGACGGTGATGTTGAGGTCGGACGGCAGCAGGTAGCCGCGCACCGTGTCGAGCTTGTGTTCGATCCGGCGCGTCAGGTCGATCGCGTTTGTGCCTTTGCGCTTGGCGATCGAGAGCGTGACGGCGGGATACGAGCGGCCGCCCGCGGCGTGGAACGAGACGTAGCTCTCCGGTTCGCCGCCGCCTTCGGTGACCGTGGCGACGTCCGAGAGGTGCACCGGCGCGCCGCCGCTCATGCCGACGACGCTCTCGCCGAGCGCGGCGACCGAGGTCGGCCAACTGCCGGCCTGAAGCGGCCGCGACTGGCTGGCGCCGAGCACCGCGCCGGCCGATTGGCGGACGTTGGATCGCAGCAACGATTGCCAGACGCCGAGCGGATCGAGCCCGCGCGTCTCGAGCGTCGTCGGATCGAGATCCACGGAGACCTGACGCGGCCGGCCGCCGATCAGCGTGACCTCGGAGGTGTCGACGACTTCCTTGATCGAATCCCGGAGCTGGCCGGCGAACTCGCGCAGCCGCAGGTCGTCGTACGCGGCGCCCCAGAGCGTCAGCGTCATGATCGGCACGTCATCGATGGACCGCGCCTGGATGACCGGCGCCGACGCGCCCGGGGGCAGCTCCGCGAGGGCGCCCGCGAGCTTCTGGTTGAGGCGCACGAGCGCGCGCTCTTCGTCCTGGCCGACGAGAAAGCGGACGACGAGCATCGCGCGGCCGGGGCTCGAGGTGGAGTAGAGATATTCGACGCCCGGCACTTCCCACAAGCGGCGTTCGAGCGGGCGGGTGACGCGTTGCTCTACTTCCGTCGGCGATGCGCCGGGGAGACTGACGAAGACGTCGATCATCGGGACGACGATCTGTGGTTCCTCCTCGCGCGGAAGCGCGAGCACCGCATCGAGGCCCAGCAGCAGCGAGGCGACGATGATGAGCGGCGTGAGCTTGGAGTGGAGGAACGCGCCGGCAAGCCGTCCGGCGAGACCGGGGGTGGCGCTCATCGCGCGCCTCCGCCCGAGAGCGTGATCGCCGCGCCGTCGGCGAGCCGCGCCGGCGGATCGATCAGCACGCGCTCGACGGTCTCACGGCCGGCGAGCGCGTG
>SCUN01000351.1 GCA_004297655.1 Acidobacteriota bacterium
CGAGATCGATCGAGAATCTTCGGCCGTGGCCCTGGGTGACCATGATGGAGGGCGACGGTCTCGCGCTGTCGGGCGGGCCCTTCGACGCGATCCTGCTCAACGCGGGCGTGACGCACGTCCAGCCGCACTGGCTCGAGACAATCGCGCCCGGCGGCCGGATGCTCGTGCCGCTCACGGCCGTCGCGGCGAGCCCGCTGGGCCCCGCGATGCCCAACATCGGCAAGGGCCTGCTCATGCTGATCGTGCGCACGGATGACCCGGTCGTCTTCGACGCGCGGCCGGTCACGTTCGTCGCGATCTACTCGGGGCAGGGGCTGCGCGACGGTGCGATCAACGCGAAGCTCGGCGAGTCGATGAAGAAGATGCCGTTCGCGCCGGTCAAACGGTTCCGCCTCGACCCGCACGAGCCCGCGCCGACGTGCTGGATGCACGACGCGACGGGATGCTGGTCGCTCTAGCTAGTTGACGCGGACGATCGCGTAGCTGCGCTTGCCCTTACGGAGCAGCAGGTATTTTCCAAACAACAAATCTTTCGTCGTCGCCGCTGAGGCGACGCCATCGACCTTGGCGCTGTTGAGTGAGACGCCGCCGGATTCGACGGCGCGGCGCGCTTCGCTCTTCGATGCCGCGAGACCGGAGGTGACCAGCAGATCGATGACGGTCGTGCCCGCGCCTTCGAGCGCCGAACGCGCGACGTCGCTCGTCGGCACCTCGCCGGCCAGGTCGTTCAACGCCGCTTCGGTGACGTCGGCGACCGAGCCGCCGAAGAGGATGCCGCTCGCGACCGCGGCGGAATCCGCCGCGTCCTCGCCGTGCACGAGCTTCGTCATTTCGCCGGCGAGCACGCGCTGGGCTTCGCGGGCCTCGGGCTTCGCGGCGACGCGCGCCGAGAGATCCACGATGCTTTCTTCCGGCAGGAAGGTGAGCATCTTCAGCAGCTTCACGACGTCGGCATCGTCCGCGTTGACGAAGAACTGATAGAAGCGGTACGGGCTGGTCTTCTTCGGGTCCAGCCACACGGCGCCTTCGGCCGTCTTGCCGTACTTCGTGCCGTCCGCCTTGACGAGCAGCGGCAGCACCAGGCCCCAGACCGTGGCGCCCATCTTCTTGCGCGTCAGTTCGGTGCCGACCGTGATGTTGCCCCACTGATCCGTCGCGCCGATCTGCAGTTCGCAGTTGAACGTCTCGCGCAGGTGCGTGAAGTCGAAGCCCTGCAGCAGCATGTAGCTGAACTCCGCGTAGCTGATGCCGGTCGCGCGGTCCTCCATGCGCGAGCGCACGGAGTCTTTCGCGACCATGGAGTTCACGGTGATGTGCTTGCCGACGTCGCGCAGAAACTCGAGGTACGACATGTTCTTCGTCCAGTCGAGGTTGTTCACGACGCGCGCGGGGTTGGTCTTCGTCGAAAAATCAAGGAACCGCTCGAGCTGCGGCTTGATCGACGCGAGATGGGCGTCGATCTGGTCGGGCGTCAGGAGATTCCGCTCGTCGGACTTGCCCGACGGATCGCCGATCATGCCCGTGGCGCCGCCCGCCAGCGCGATCGGATGGTGGCCGCACTGCTGAAATCGGCGGAGCGTGAAAAGCGGCACGAGGTTGCCGACGTGCAGGCTGTCGCTCGTCGGATCGAAGCCGCAATAGAGCGTGATCGGTCCCGTGGCCGTCCGCTTCTGCAGCGCCTCGCGGTCAGTGCAGTCGGCGTAGAGACCACGCCAGTCGAGTTCGGGAAGGATCGCGCCGGTGGACATGCGGATCAATTCTACCCGCTGGGCCTACTTCAGCCACTTCAACAGGTCAGGCAGCGCGTGCAACTGATCCACGTGATCCGGCGCCGTGTTGCCCGCGAAGCCCACGAGCCGGAACCGCCCCGACGAGGCATCGCTGAGCTGCTGCAGACCCATCGGACCCCACCGGAGCACGGCCTTTCGCGGGAGCGCCAGCTGGGCGAGGAGCCAGTCCGTGCACTCCGTCGTGCTGGCAAACGTGCCCGGGAAGATCTCGGAGTGCGTGATCACCATTCGCTTTCGGCCGGCCACCGCGTCGCGCGCAAACTGCAGGAAGATCTGCAGGCCATCGGCCTCGATCACCGACTCCTGCCCGGGTCCCTTGCCCGGCGCGCCGCCCACGTAGCCGGTGTGAAATCCGTCGATGAGGAGCACGCGGTCCACGCGCGCGTAGTTGGCCGGGACCTTCAGGATCTCGCGGATCGCGCCGTACCCGGCGCTCCATCCGCTCAGCGTGATCGGCGCGAACGTGATGCCGGACTTCGCCTCGGCTTCGGCCACGAGCCGCAGGAACAGCTGCGGATCGGCGAACGGCTTCGCGTACGCGCCCGATCCGGAACCGAGCTGCAGCGAGATCGCCGCCGTGCCGCCGGCCCGGGCCGCCGCGATTTCGGCGATCCAGCCGCCGCCGTGAAAGTGTATGAGCAGGGGAGCCGTCTTCTTGAGACCGCCCGGCATGAAGAGCGTGCCGACCTCGAGCGCCTCGCGCCGGCCCGCCGGCGCCTCTTCTTTCAGCCGCGGATGCGCGCGCGTGTGCTCGACCATCGGCGACGGATTCTGCGCCTGCTGAGCGCCGAGCGTGGCGACGGACAACGCGAATAGGACGAGCGCCTTCACCGCTACTTCTTCTTGAGCGCCCCGACCCAGTCGAAGACGACCGTGACGCTCGATAACGCGTTCTCGGCGACCGGCACCGAGACGAGCACTCGCTGAAGATCCGGCGTCGGCGCCGCCCAGACCGCGCCCTTCGGTAGCGGGATGGCCGCGCGCGGGGTGCTGGCTTTGATGTCGGTGCCCGACACGGCGACATCCGACACGAGGAACGAGCGCGCGTCGGCGCTGACGATCCCCAGCTCGCGTCCGTCGTTGCGCCAAAACGCGGCGAACGCGCCCGTGTCCGTCACGCGGTACTTGCCGCGAGGCACCGGGAACGAATCGACGTAAACCTCGCTTCGGCCGGATTCGTCCGACACGTAGGCCAGCCATTTCCCGTCGGGAGAGAGTTTGCCGAACAACTCGTTGAACGGCGTTCGCAGATAGGGCTTCGGCGTCCGGTCTCCGTCCGTCGGCATCACCCAGATGTCGTTATTGAGCTTGGGATCCAGCTGCTCAAAGACCAGGAACTTCCCATCCCTCGACCAGTCGCGCACATCCTTGAAGAGCACGCCGGACGTGAAGAATGGCTCTTCCGGCGTCGCGCCGGTCGAGGGCTTCTTCCAGAAGTCCCGCGCCCCCGTTCGATCGGTGGCGAAGATGAGCTGGCTGCCGTCAGCGGACCAGACCGGTTCCGTATTCAGGCCGGCGGCCGAGGTGAAACGCGTCGCGCCGCCGCGCGCGACATCGGCCATCCAGATGTCGGACGAGTTCTGCGAGGCATATCGCGTAATGGCGGCGCGCCGCCCGTCAGGCGAGAAGACCATCTCCTGGTAACGGCCTTCCGGCGCGGCGAGTTCGCCCATCGGCCGGCCCGATCGATCGAACCACTTCAAGGCCGTGTTCGCCTGGCGGTCGCCGAGATACTCGATCGTGCCGTTCCGCGACACGCTCACGGCTCGCCCGGACGCATACAAACCGCCCGTTGAACTGGGCGCCTCGCCGATCGATGTCGGCTCGCCGGAAACGGCCAGCGCGCCGACATCAAACGGCTGCGCCATCAGCGTGTTTTGTCTCGCGAACAGCAAATATCCGGGTTCGGCGTACGCCGCGGCGCTTTCGGCCGCCCCCAGCGGCTTCGCCGCGGCGCCGTCGAGAGATCCCACGAACAGCTCGAACCGCTGGTTCTTCGCCGGAACCGTCGCGAACAGGAAGTGTTTGCCGTCCGGTAGAAACCACGGAAAGCGATGGCCGGTCTCGCCGCGTGCGGCGTCCAGCATCGTCACGACCGTCGGCTCGCCGCCGTTGGCCGAGACGCGCTGGAGCGGGCCCCCGTTGGACGGCGCAAAGACGATGACATCGCCGACGCTCCACGAGCCGCCCCGGCCGTCCTTGGCCTCACACAGCACTTCGGCGGTGCCTCCAGTCGCGGGGATCTTCTTGAGTTTGCCGTCGGTGGCGCTGAAGAACCCGATCTGGCGGCTGTCGGGCGACCAGAACGGCAACCGGCCGCCTTCGGTGCCCGCCAGCGGTTGCGCGACGACGGCGTCGAGCGGCCGCACCCACAACTTCAGGGAGCCGGCCTGATCGACGGTGGTGAAGACGACGGCGCGGCCGTCCGGCGAAATGGCGGACTCGGCCGCGTCGAACGCCAGCGTGACGCCCTCCGGGCCCAGGACGGACGTGCGGGTCACGTGACGTTCCGGCGCGGAGCGCAGCGCCGGCACCACGAACATGAACACGAGCGCGGTGACGACCGCGCCGACGGCCGCGGCGGCCCCGAGCTGCGGCATCGAACGCGACGCCGTGCGCGCGGATCCGGAAGGATGACCGCCATCGGGCTCGCCGAGTTCGAGCCGCGCGTCGTTCATGGAGCTCAGCCGCTTCTTCGGATCTTTCTCGAGACAGCGGCGGAGCAGGCGCCGAATCGGATCGGGCAGATCGGCGGGGAGCCGGCTCCAGTTGGGATCTTCCTTCATCACCGACGCCATCACTTCCGGCGCGGAATCCCCCTGGAACAGTTGCTGGCCGGTGATCATCTCGAAGAGCACCACACCGAACGCCCACACGTCCGCGCGGCGATCGGCGGTCTTGCCCTTCGCCTGCTCCGGTGACATGTAGGCGGCCGTGCCGAGGATGACGCCCATTTGCGTGGCGTGCGCGGTCAGGGTCGGCGAGTTGGCGAGATCGGCGCTCGAACCGCCCGCGGGATCGAACGCCTTGGCGAGCCCGAAGTCGAGCACCTTGACGGCGCCGTCCTCGCGCACCTTCACGTTCGCCGGCTTGAGATCGCGATGGATGATGCCGGCTTCGTGCGCCGTCTCGAGCGCGTCCGCGATCTGCTTCGCGATCGCGAGCGCCTCGTTGAGCGGAATCCGGCCGCGCGCGATGCGGGCGGACAGGTCCTGCCCCTCGACCAGTTCCATCACGATCGCGTTCGACTCGATGCCGTAGATCGCCGCGATATTCGGATGATTCAGGGCCGCGAGCGTCTGCGCCTCGCGCGTGAATCGCGCCACGCGCTCCGCGTCGTTCGCGAACGCCTCCGGCAGCACCTTGATCGCGACGTCGCGGTTGAGCTTCGTGTCCTTCGCCCGATAGACCTCGCCCATGCCGCCGGCGCCGACGGGACCGATGATTTCGTACGAACCGAGACGCGTGCCGGGGGCGAGGCTCAAGGGGTTGGCGAAGTATAGCCGCTCGGAGGCTCGATCAGCCGATACGTGCCCCGGGCCGGCATCGCCGCAAATCCTTCCGCGACGAGCGCGCGGTTGCCCCGCCCGGCTTCCGAGCGGTCGAGCCCGGAGACGCGCGCCATTTCGCCGGGGAACGTCATGCCGGCGCCGGTGAGGAAGCACCGGGCGATCTCCCGCACGGCCGCGTCGCGCTTCACGCGCTGCCGCAGTTGATCGGGAAACCGGCCGACCGCGAGCGTCCAGATGTACGTGAACTTCGGGCTGTAGACGACCTCGCTCGGAATCACGACCATCCCCGCCTGCAGCTCATCCATGGCGCGGGAGAACTGGTTCCGGTCCTTGACGCCGGACTCGTCGCGCAGATCCGATGTGCCCATCTCCCATTCATGCTTGAGCACGCGCAGGATCGCCAGCGCCGGTTTCGACAGGCGCTTCTTTTCCTCCGACGGCCGCACGCCCCACACCGCGAAGAAGTGCGGGATCATCCGCGGCGCGAGAAACAGCGCGCGGCCGCGTGAGAGTTTTCCGTAGTACACCTTCCCGCGCCGCATCACCTCGTCTTTGATCGTCCACGTGAGCGACGCTTCGGGATCGGTTTGGACGTTACGCGGCTTGACCGCGTCCCGGCGGCCGCACACCGCGACGTAGAGCGACGGTCCGGGCTTGCGTGAGTCGGTCAGGCACGCCGCGAACCCCACACGCTCGACGAAGCGCTCTGCGTCCGCGGCGTTCTCCACAGTGCGCGTGTTCTCGCGCTGCCAATACTGGTCGCGATGTTCTTCGATCTCGCTGGGGATCTCCCGCTTCACCGCTCTATTGTGACGCGGCTGGACGCCGAACGAGGCGGACGGGGTGGCCCACACGGACGCGGCCCTCGCGCACGATCTCCGCGTTGAGCGCGAGCTTGCCGCCGAAGCGGCGGCCGATGTCCTTGAGCACCTCGGGGTCGCGCTCGAGCGTGTCGGGGTCGACCGTCGTCATCGGGCAGCGTCCGCGCAGTGAATCCAGGCGAACGATCGCTTCGCCGATGTGCAGCTCGGCGCCGGCCCACGTGCGCTCGTCCATCCCCGCGACGCCGCCGATCAGAAGGTTGGGACGCAGCCGACGGACATCGCGGCCGAACTCGGCGACCGCGCCGTCGGTGGCGACGAGCAGTGGCATGACGTCGAAGCGGTTCTCGCCGTCCGCCATCTCCATCCACGCATCGTCACCCGCCGCCTGCTTGACGAGCGCCAGCGCCGCCGCGCTGAACCAGCGATGGCCGTTGACGAGCGCGCGCCCGCGCGTGTCGAGCGTGCCTCGAAGTCCCAGCAGATGAAAGTGCTTCCGCGACGTCCGCACGCCTTCCGGGCCGCGGACGACCACATGGCGATCACCGAAGATGCCGGTTGCGGTCAGCAAGGCCTCGTTGAGTGATTCGCCGGCAAGACTCTTGACGGGGTAGCGCCACAGGCCTGAGATCAACATCCAGCTCCATTTTGATGCCGGACGGGCGCGGTGTGTGACGTTGTCACACTTCGATCGACGCGGCATCTGAAGGGATATGAGCGAACACACGAAACAGACGTCGAAGCACATCGAATGCATCATCCCCGGCTGCGGCTTTGAGGCCAGCGCGCCGACTGAGGAGGAGCTCCTGAAGAAGGTGGCGGAGCACGCGGGCCACGACCACGGCGTGACCGAGCTGAGCCCGGAGCTCGTCTCGCAGGTGAAAGCCGCGATCGTGACCCGATAGACTCGGAGCGCATGGCCGTCTCCGACGCCGAATCGAGCGACGAGGTGCTGGCCGCCCAGGCGGCGGGCGGGGACGGTCGTGCCTTCGAGACGCTGGTGGTCCGTTATCAGTCGCGCGTTTTCCGTCTCGCGTGCCGATTGACGTCGGAGGCCGACGCGCCCGATGTTCTGCAGGAGACCTTTCTGCAGGTCCACCGGCACCTCGCGGAGTTTCGCGGCGCGTCGAAGTTCGGCACCTGGTTGTACCGGATCGCGACCAACGCGTGTCTCATGCACCGCCGCGCCGCGTCGCGGCGGCCCTCCGAGCCGCTCGACGCGTTCCTGCCGCGATTCGACGGCCTGGGTGGGCACGCCGGCACGCCCGACGAACTTCGGGTTGTCACGCGGATCGACGAGCTGATCGATCAGGCGACGCTGGCCGGGAAGGCGAGAGACGCCATCGCGCGCCTTCCGGATCTCTACCGCGAGGCATTCGTGCTGCGCGATCTCGAAGGACTCTCGACCACCGAAGTGGCCGAGACACTTGGCCTCGACGCGGCCGCGGTACGCCAACGCGTCCATCGCGCGCGGCTCATGCTGCGCGGTTTTCTGACCGACCTTGCTGGAGTCAAGCCATGACGGACCCGACCTGCGCCTCGGGCGTGGAACTGCTTGCCGACTACCTCGAAGGGGCGCTGCCCGAAGACGTGCGCGCCGAAATCGAAACCCACGTGGCCGGTTGTCCGAGATGCCAGGCGTTCATCGCGTCGTATCAAGCGACACCGCAGGTCGTGCGTGAGGCGACGTCGGTCGAACTTCCCCCGGAACTGGCCGAGTCGCTGCGCACGTTCGTTCGCCGGCAGATCAAGAAGAAGCGGTAGCAGTGCGCCGCCATTGCCAGATTCCCCGATTGCCCGATTCCCCGATACAATGATCTGGTTAGATGTCTCTTGTGGGGGCGACTTGGCTTCGACGGGGGCAAGGGATCGTTGGATGCATGCCGAGCTCCATTAACTCGTTAAACGGATGGAAAAACCACTAACTGCGAACACGCAGCTAGCCCTCGCGGCCTAACGGCACGCGACGTTCACCCTGACCAGCCTGCGGGTTGGGAGTGAATGTCATTTCAGCAGGCTGGCCCCGGCTCGAGTCCGTGTTGTCGGGGCGAGACTAAGCGGACTAGCACTCAGCGCTTTCGCCGCACTTATACGCTGGGCGCGAAACTTGAAGCACGGCTACGCATGTAGAGTCTGACGACGACAGGCCTTTCGGACGCGGGTTCGACTCCCGCCGCCTCCACCATTCCTTCCGCCCCGGGCGTCGCCCGGGGCGCACATACTCCGGCGATTCGATACGTTACGCCACCGTAACAGCTGCGCGATTCGTCCGGCGGACTGCTACAACCTCACCCATCCGGGAGGGGTGTGCAATGGCGCGACAGAAGTTTGCCTTGGTGATCGGATCGATCGCGGTCGCGGGCTTCGTGGCCGTCATGCACGCCCAAGGCGGCGCGGTGCGGCCAGGCGGCGCGGCGCAAGGCGGGCAGGCCCGCGTGGGCGGCACGCCGATTCCGGGATCGGCTGAGCCGCCGAAGTTGATCTTTCGCGAGGGCTGGACGCGCGCGCCGCTGTCGCAGCCGATCACGCAGGAAAATCTGGGCAACCAGAACCTGACCCTCCACATCTACGGCGACGCCGCGCAGATTCGCAAAGCCATGCATCCGCTCGACGACTACACCTACACCGGCGAGACGACGACGCATTGGGCGCTGACGGTGAGCGACAAGGCCAACCTCTGGGACGTGACGCGCGGCGGCAAGATCCGATTCAAGACGCAGAACACCGGCTACCGCTTTCTCCATGTCGTCATCAAGACGGCGGACGGCAAGTACTTCGCGAGCGAAGAAGGCGCGGGCGAGTCGAGCGTGTTCATCGAAACGGATTTCGTCTTCCAGGATCTGCACTGGCGCAATCTGCTCATGACCGACACGCCGAGCAATGCCTCGAATCGCCGTCAGCCCGATCCGAAGCGGATTCCGATCGTGCCGACGTCGAAGGGCACACCGGATCTGACACAGATTGACGAAGTGGGATTCAGCGACCTGATGGAGGGCGGCTGGATTCCGGCCACCTCGCGCGTCGCGGCGTTCGAGCTCTACGGGAAAGTCGTCCCGCGGGCGAAATAGGAGGACCGCCAGATGAAGGTTCGATTCACAGTCGGGGTGTTTCTCGCCGGCATTGGCCTGCTCGTCGCCGTGGCCGCGCAGGGACAGGGCAGCTTCGGCTCGCAAAACACGCTCTACACCATGCCGGAAGCCGGGCAGGGCGGCGGCGCGGGCGATCCGACCGCCGAGCAGTTTGCGGCGTCGCCCGAAGCGCAGGCGATCGTCGCGAATGCGAAGCGCATGGCCGGCACGGAATACGCGGCCGAGTTCGCGCGCTTCTGCACCTGGAACGCGACCGCCGTCGTCGCGCCGACGACACCGGGCGAGACCGTGCAGGTGTTCGACAATTGGTACTACGCGACCAACGGCATGGTCGGCGCGATCATCATCAAGACCAGCGCCGGTATCATTCTCTGGGACACGCTCAACAGCGAGGCCGAGGCGAAGACGATCATCGAAGCCGGCATGCGGAAGTTCGGCCTCGATCCGGTCCAGATCAAGTACGTCGTGATCGGTCATCACCATCGCGATCACACCGGCGGGCTCGAGTACATCCAGCGCACCTACAACCCGACGGTGCTCATGGGCAAGCTCGACTGGGACGTCCTCATGGCGGCCGGCGGCGGCCTCAAGCGGGGCGTGGACATCCTCGACGGCCAGAAGCTCACGCTCGGCGACACGACGCTGACGCTGTTCCTGCTGCCGGGCCACACGCCCTCGTCAATCTCCGGCATCGTGCCGGCGACGTATCGCGGCCGCACGTTCAACATCCTCAATCTCACCGCGTCGCGCTTCTCGACCTATGCGAGCATGGCGCCGTTCCAGCGCATCTTCGACGAAGCGAAGCGCGCGAAGGTGGAGGCCGTGATCCAGGCGCACCCGGAAATCAACATGCTCAAGACCGCGACGGTTGAAGCGCTGCGCAAGTATCCGGTGCCTGGCCCGCATCCGCTCCTCGTGTCGCCGGAGAAAGCCGCCCGCTACATGGACCTCGAACTGGAATGCGGCCGCGCACGCATCGCCGCCAACAAGACCGCGCTGGACAAGGCGCGCACCCCTGAGTACTACCGCACGCCCGATGGAGGCTCGAAGTGAAACGCACCGTATTCGTTATCGCGCTCGTTGTCGTTGCCGCAACCGCCGTTGGCTTCACGCAGACATCGCGTCCGGAGGCCGGAAGGAACTGGGCGTCGCCGCTCGGCGATCCCGGCGCGACGAAGTTCTCGACGCTCACCCAGATCAACACCACGAACGTCAAGAACCTGAAGCGCGCGTGGACGTTCCACACCGGCTCGGATCGTTTCGCCTATCCGCCGATGATCGTCGACAGCGTGATGTACTTCAGCGCGCCGAACGGCGTCTTCGCGCTCGACGCCGTGACGGGTAAGCAGCTATGGCGGTACCCGGCTGAAGCGCCGGCCCCGCCCGCGCCCCCCGCGAATCCGCCTGCCGGCGCCGGCGCGGCACGCGCCGGTGGCGGAGGCGGAGGTCGAGGCGGACGCGGAGGTGGCGTCGGCACGGACGTTCGCGGTCCCATTTACTGGGGCGGCTCGAAGTCCGTCGGTCCGCGCATCTACTCGCAAATGGCCGATGGCCTCGCCGCCATCGACGCGAAGACCGGCCAGCTCGTGACGACATTCGGCACGGCGGGCTACATCGCCGGCGCCCGTCACAACTCGCCGCCGGTCATCTACAAGGACCTGATCATCACGCGCGGCGAAAACGAGGGCGTGAAGGGCAACACCGTCAAGGCCTACGACCTGGTCACGGGCGCGACCCGCTGGACGTTCTACCTGAAAGCGCAGGGCGGCGATCCGAACGCCGCCACGTGGATGAACGGCAGCGGCGCCACGCTCGCGACGCCGGGGCTGTGGGGCACCTTCTCGGTCGATGAAGCGCGCGGCCTGCTGTTCGTGCCGACCGACAAGCCGGAAGGCAACGGCATCAACGACTACTGGGGCGGCGGCGCGCACGGCAACAACCTCTACGCCAACTCGCTCCTCGCGATCGAGGCCGCGACCGGCAAGCTGAAGTGGTACCAGCAGCTCGTGCATCACGACATCTGGGACTACGACCTGGCCGCGGCGCCGGTGCTCTTCGACGTGCGCCGCAACGGCCGCGTGATTCCCGCCGTGGCGCAGGCCAACAAGATGGCGCTGCTCTTCACGTTCAACCGCGAGACCGGCGAGCCGATTTTCGGCATGGAAGAGCGCCCGGTGCCGCAGACCACGATTCCGGGCGAGTGGACGTCGCCGACGCAGCCGTTTCCGCTCAAACCGGGTCCGCTGTCGCGCAACACGATGACGAAGGCGGAACTCGCGAAGGTGACGCCGGAGCACCAGAAGTTCTGCGAGGACTTCTGGGAGACGAACAAGCTCAGTGACGCCGTGCCGTATGCCGCGTGGAAGCTGGACGCGAACGTCCTGAACTTCCCGGGCGCGCAGGGCGGCAGCAACTGGCAGGGCCTGACTTTCAACAAGACGCTGGGTCTGCTCATCAGCAATGCGATGGACGCGGGACAGTGGGGACGGATGCAGGCCGGCGGTGGACGCCGCGGCGCGCCGCCGCCCGACGAAGGCGTGCCGGCCGCTACCGGCGCGCAGGCGACTCCGCCTCCGCCGAGCTACAGCAAGACGCCGGGGCCGACGAACCGCTTCTGGAACAACGCCAACATGTGGAGCTGCAGCGAGCCGCCGTGGGGCCAGCTCGTGGCCGTGAGCGCGAACACCGGCGAGATCGTCTGGCGCGTGCCGCTCGGCGAGTTCGAGGAGCTGACGAAGAAGGGCATCCCGCCGACCGGCACCCCGATGTCGGGCGGCGGCATTTCGACCGCGGGCAACCTCGTCTTCATCGGCGCGACGATCGACGGCTACTTCCGCGCGTTCGACGCCCGCAACGGCAAGGAACTCTGGCGCGACAAGCTGCCGGCGCCGAACCAGGGCATGCCGTCCACCTACATGGGCCGCGATGGCAAGCAGTACGTCGTCGTCGGCGCGAACGGTGGCGGGTTTTTCCGCGCGCCAACCTCCGACGAGGTCATCGCCTACGTCGTGAAATAGTCCGCGACGCGCCGCCGGTCGCCCGTATGACGCCGGTCATAGGGGGATCGGCGGCCGCCTCGTAATCTCGAAGGCGTCATGACAGACGCCAATCTTCTCGAACGCCCCCTCGCCGACATCGTCACGGCCGACAGCCGCACGGCTATCGTCTTCGATCGGTTCGGTCTCGACTACTGCTGCCACGGACACCAGACGCTGGCCGACGCGGCCGCGAAGGCCGGCGTCGCGATTGATGCCGTGCTGAGCGACATCGACGACCTCGGCCCCACGAGCGAGAACGACGCGGGCACGGAGTGGAAAGAGCTCGACGACCTCTCGCGGTACATCATCAAGCGCCATCACGGCTTCGTGAAGGAACACACGCCGGTGATCGCGGCCTATCTCGACAAGCTCGTCGCACGGCACGGCGAGCGCCACCCGGAACTCGCGGAAGTGCGCGCGATCTTCACGAGCCTGTCCGAAGAGATGGCCGCGCACATGATGAAGGAAGAGAACATCCTGTTTCCGTTCATTGAGCTGCTCGCCATCAACTCGCGCAAGGGCGGGCGCCTGCCGGCCGGCCCGTTCGGCACGGTGATGAACCCCGTACGGATGATGGAAGAGGATCATCGCGAAGCGGGCGAGCACCTGGCGACGTTGCGGCGGCTCACCAACGCGTACACGCCGCCGGACGACGGCTGCACGACCTATCGGCTCTGCTACAAGGAACTCGCGGACTTCGAGGCGGATCTGCACCGGCACATCCACCTCGAAAACAGCGTGATGTTCCCGCAGGCCCTCGAACTCGAGCGCCGTCTCTCCTGATTCAGCCGCCGGCGGAGGTAGGATGCATGTGTGACGCATCCGCCCCCGTCGGCCATCGCCGAGATTCCCCTGTTCCGCCGGGTCACGCCCGACGACCGCGCGCGCATCGCCGCGGTCTCGCAAATCCGATCCTATGACAAGGGCGACAAGGTTTTCGACGAAGGCGACGCTTCTGACTTCTTCTTCATCGTGGCCTCCGGCCGGGTCAAGGTGTTCAAGCACGGTCCCAACGGCAACGACGTCATCCTCGAGATCTTCAGCGCCGGCGGTCCGCTCGGCGCCGTCGCCGCGTACGAGTCGCGGCCGTATCCGGCCAGCGCCGTCGCGCTCGAACCCGCGACCTGTCTCCTGATTCCGCGCCAGGCGTTCTTCGCGCTGCTGGAGCAGAATCCGACGCTCGTGCGAGGTCTGCTGAGCAGTTTGTCGCTGCGGCTGGTGGAGTTGACCACGCGGCTCGCCGAACTGACCGGCGGCCGCATCGAGACGCGCTTCGCGCGCCTGTTCCTGAAGCTGGCCGATCAGTTGGGCAAACCCGACCGCGGCGGCACCTTCATCGCACTGCCGCTCAGCCGACAAGAGCTCGCGGATCTGACGGGGACGACGATCGAGACGTCGATCCGCATCATGAGCCGATGGAACAAGGACGAGGTGCTGCGCACCGAGAAGGACGGCTTCGTGCTCGTCGACCGCGACGCGCTCGAGTCGATGGCGGCCGGCTAAAGGTCCGTCTTTCGTAACCGCGACGTCGCCACGACGAGCGGCGCCACGATCCAGACCAGAATCGACAGCACGAGCCACGCCGACATGCTGGCGACGCCGCCCGTGAAGCGGACGAGCGCCATCGAGGCGCTGCCGAAGGCCGCCGTGCCTTCGATCATCATCAGCACGGCGGTGCGCACCGCGCCGGCCGGATTGGCCAGCGTCGACACGATGATGGTCTTCGAGGCGAGGCCGGAGGGCAGGGCCGACGCGATCCCGAGCGCGGCGATGTCGATGACGACGACGGCGGCGAGCCAGATGATGACGGCGCTGGCGAGCGCGCGCGCGCGGCGCGCGCTGTTGTGGCCCGCGGCGATCGCCGCGGCGATGGCCAGGAACACCGCGGTGAGCGCGACGGATCCGGCGGCCAGCCCGAGATACCCGGACAGACCGTCGAAGCCCGTGCGCGCAAAAAGGACGAGGCCGGCCAGGCCGAGGCCGACGGCCTGCGCGGCGGTGAGCGCGAGGAAGACGCCGGCCAATTGGCCGGCCAGCACGGTGCGGCGCTCGACGGGCTGCGAGTAGAGCAACTCCGCCGCGCCGACGTCCGGCGTGAGCACCGTGACGCCGAAGATGAGCGCCGTGAGCGGCACGAGGAGGAGCAGGAGCTCGACCAGCGACGCGGCCGTTCGCGAGAAGTCCTGGAACCCGCTGCCGCCGCTGAGGACGTAGCCCGAGGCCGCGACCATGAGCGCCAGCGCGGCGAAGAGCACCGCGAACATCTGGATCGAGCGCGACCGCAGGGAGAGCGCCAGCTCGCGGCGCGCAATCAACCAGAGCATCGATCGTGACCGGGTCATCGCGTGCCTCCTGACGGATGGAACGACGGCACGGCCGTCGAGATCGGAACGATCACGCCGGCGGCATCGCGATCCGCATCGCGCGACGCCGGTGTGGCGTGGGCGACGAACGGCGAGCCCATCGCGCCCGCGCTGCCGGCGATCTTCGTGAAGACGGCGGACTCGGCCGGCACCCACTCGCCGGTGCGGTGGTCGGCGACAAACACGCGCGCGCCCTTCGCGAGCGGCGCGCCGGCGAGGAACTGATCCAGACACCCGAGATCGTCGAAGAACTTTGGCTCCTGATTTGGCGCGGCGACCTGAGACGCCGTGCGCTCGGCGCTGACGACCATGCGGCATGTGCCGCATTGGTCGTTGGCCGTGTCCAGCGCCGCCGGCTGGACGTCGCGGGAGCATCCGGCCACGAGCCATAGCGGGATTGTCAGAGTGATAAGTGTGGGAGTGAGGAGTGCGAGATTGAGGGAGCGCGCTAGTGATCGCACGGTGAATCTCCAACGACGCGGCCGTTCGACATCGTGATCACGCGCGTCGCGAGCCGATCGACGTCCGCGATGTGATGCGAGCTGAAGAGCACCGTCTGGCCGTTCTTCCGGCGCGCTTCGATCAGCTCGTAGAACGCCTTCAGGCCCTCCGGGTCGAGCGCGGCCGTCGGCTCGTCGAGCAGCAGCACCGGCGCGTCCGGCAGAATCGCCACCGCGAGACCCAGGCGTTGCGTCATGCCGCCGGAGTACGTCCGCACGTCGCGCCTGCTCGAGCCGTTGAGTCCGGTGAAGGCGAGCACGTCTTTGATCGCCGCGGCCGGCCGGTCGCGCAGCGCGCCGTAGAAGTTCAGCACTTCGCGTCCGGTCATCCCGGCGGGAAAGGTCACGCGCTGCGGCAGAAA
This sequence comes from Acidobacteriota bacterium, assembly GCA_004297655.1. GTDB lineage: Bacteria > Acidobacteriota > Vicinamibacteria > Vicinamibacterales > SCN-69-37 > SCUN01. The sequence continues at coordinate 15,476 of SCUN01000351.1, forward strand.
CGAGCACCACGCGCGCGCGGCGATGCCGGATGCCGGCAACCGATCCGGGCCGATCAGCACGGCGCCGCTCGTGGGATGAATCAGCCCCGCGGCCGCCTTGATCGATGTCGTCTTGCCCGACCCGTTTGGGCCGATGAGCGCGACGATCTCGCCGGCGTTGATCGTCAGCGAGAGCGACGAGACCGCATCGACTTCACCAAACCGCTTCGAGAATCCAGCAAACGTGATCATGCGGCCTCCGCATTTCGTCGGCCGAGCCGGCGGCCCAGCGTGAGTGTGGCCATGCCGAAGGCGCCGATCGCCGACGCCGCCAGGAATCCGACGCCGGCGCCGCCGCGCTCGGCGCGAGGCGGCGCGGGCACGCGCGACAGGACGGGCGGGCGTGCGAGCGGGTGCGCGTCGAGGACCGGGATCGGCCGCAGGACCGGGAAGCCGCGCTCGGCCGCCGACAGCGCGCGCGCGCCGAGGCCGCGCGAGACGAGATCTGCGGCCGACAAATTGCCGCGCAGGTGGTCGAACACATTGCTCAGGCGATACGGATCATCGCGGACGCCGTCGCCATCGAGGTCGAGACCGGTGTCGTCCGACCAGTAGTTGCGATCGAAGACCGTGTCGGTGCGCCGGCCCGACAGCCGGAGCGGCGTCAGGTTGCCGATAAACGCGTTGCCTTCAAACCGGTTCTTCAGGCTCGAGTCGTAGATCACCAGCGCGGCATCGGATTCCGCAATCAGGTTGCCGCGAAACACATTCAGCGTCGAGCCCTCGAGGAAGAGGCCCCGCGCGTTGTCGGCGATCAGGTTGTCCTCGGCCAGGACGTTGTCGCAGGCCCTGAGCAGCAGGCCGACCGAGCCAAAGCCGCGGCTGTGGAGGAAGCTGTTGCGCCGGAACGTCAGGTCCTTCGAATACATCAACGCCGCGCCCGCGGCGCCCCGCTCGAAGACGTTGTCTTCGAAGGCGTTGCGATCAGAGAACATGTAGTGCAGCCCGTACCGCACGTCGCTGACGCGGTTGTTCAGGACGAAACCGTCCGACGACGACTGCAGGTAGAAGCCGTCACGCGAATACCGGATCGTATTGCCGGTCAGCCGGAATCGCTTCGTGTTCCACGAGTGGATGCCCGAACCCTGCTCGCCCGGGTCCTTGCCGAGAATGCCGGTAATGGTCGTCGCATCGATGACCGTGTCGTCGGCGGCGTACAGGTAGACGCCGAAGAGCGATCGCTCGATCCGGCACCGCACGATCACGGCGGCATGTCCCGAGACATGGATGCCGGCCGTGTCATCCGACAGGCTGCCGCCCAGTTGCCCGTCGATATCGAAACCATCGAACGTCACGTGGTCCGCGCGGATCATGACGACGCTCCGGTGGCCGGAGCCGACGAGTTTCGGGCGGCCGTGGCCGACGAGCGTGAGGGGACGGTCGATGTAGAGATCGCCGGTATACGTGCCCGCCGCGACGTCGATGCGATCGCCGGGCTGCGCGGCGTCAATGCGTGCCTGCAGCGGGGACGCGTCAATCGCCGGCCCGCGCCGCTCGAGCCGCGACGGCGGGGCTTCGGTGTGGCCGGTCGTGTCCTGGGCGGCCGCGAATTGCGGGAGTGTGAGAGTGATAAGCGTGGGAGTGCAGATCGCGAAAGCGAGCAGCGTGAAATTGACGCGCATGAGCTTCACGGCCTCCACGACCTTCACGGTTACGCGAGCTTCCGGTTGCGCTGCCGCCAGGCGAGCCACACGGCCGCGAGGAGCGCGAGCGTGACGACGGCCAGCACGTACGTGCCGGCGCGCGGGTACGAATAGACCTCGAAGTTCGCGATCTTCTGATAGCCGAACATCGGCGGCGAGAACGGCGCGACTTTCACCGGCGCTTCCGGCGAGAGATCGTGCCCGTACCGGTAGAGCTTGTAGCCGAACGACCAGAGCGAGAACGCGCCGAAATACAGGAACAGCACGACCGAGTCGGTCAGCTCCTTCACCGTCCCGAGCACGATCGCCCGGAGAAACACCAGCGCGAGCGCGCCGAACGCGAACGGCATCCACTTGAACTCGGTGAAGTCCTCCACCGAGAGCGAGTGCATGCCGATGTAGTGGTTGAGCAGGTTGATCTCCTTGATGTCCTGCCCGCCATTCCCGCCGACGAGCGTGTGACTGAAGATGTCGAGCCGCAGTCCGTGCCCGTACTGCGGCGCGAACATCGTCAGATTCCAGAGGGGAAGCATGACGGCCACGGCGAGCAGCACGGCCGCGAGCGCCAACAGCGCTCGCGGCCCGCCCCCGACGGGCTGGTGAAGGAACCTGGCACTCTTCTCGTAGACCGTCATGTGACCTTCTCTCTTACCGGGGTTTCACGAGCAGGTAGCCCTGCATTTCCTGATGGAGCGCCGAGCAGAAGTTCGTGCAGTAGTACGGGAACACGCCCTTCTTCGCGGTGAACGTCACCGTCTTCGTTTCGCCAGGGTCGATCACGAGATTGAGGTTGTAGTCGAGCAGACCGAACCCGTGCAGCATGTCGGTCGCCTGCTCGATGTTGGTGATCGCGACCGTGACGATGTCGCCTTCCCTGACTTCGAAGGAGCTCGGCGAGAACGACGAGCGCACGGCGACCATCTTCACGGTGACCTTGTTGCCGTTGCGCGTGACGCCGGCGTCCTTGATGTCCCAGATCGCGAGCGGGTGATGATTCTCTTCCTTCGGGTAGACCTCGATCGGATGGAGCTTGTCGGCCTTGATGATCTGCGCGTAGTGCGGTTCGGGTTCCGTGAACGCATCGTAGAGCAGCTTCATCTTGTCGCCCGTGATGTCCACGAGCTGCGACGACTCCGGCTGCGACGGGCCGACGGAGAGATGGCGCCCGTTCGACAGCTTGTTCAGGCCGACGAGGTACTTGCCGTCGGGGCTGGCGGAGTCGCCCTCGGCCGCCGCGAGATGGCCAATCGAGTAGGACATCGGAATCGTGTCCACGACTTCCCACGTGCCGAGCTTCCACTTCGCGATGGCGCTGTCGACGAAGAGCGACGTGTAGGCAAAGCCGTCCGGCCCGAACTGCGTGTGCAGCGGGCCGAGGCCGACCGGCACTTCCGCGACCTTCACTGATTCATACTTCAACACCGGAATGCCGTCTTCTTCGCCCGCGAAGTCCTTCGCGGCGATCGCCGCCTGGATCTTGTCGAAGGCGAACGCCGTCGTGACGCCCTGCAGCTTGCCGGAGCCGATGATCCATTTGCCGTCCGGCGACACGTCCACGCCGTGCGGCGACTTGCCGCAGGGGATGAGGTAGATCAGCCCCGGGACCTTCTTCGGGTCGATGACGCGGACGCCGCCGATCATGTCGCCGAGGCCCTTGGCCGCCGCGTCCTCCGCGACCTTCCAGTTCACCGCCGCGATGTAGTCGCGGTCCTTCTGGCTGGCCGTCACTTCGAGCTGGCCGGTGGCGCGTTCGGTGTTGTACGAGGTCCAGAACATCCAGTCGGCCGACGGGCCCTTGCCGGCGTCGCCGAGGTCGAAGTCGAACGGCGGCGCGAGGATCTCGAAGCCCATCGACATCCCGCCCGTCTTCGGATCGATCTTCACGCCGACGAGCACGCCCTTGTACTCGGACGCGTACTTGTCGATCGGCGCGTACGTGCCCTTCGGAATCGGAATCGAGAAGCGCGACGCCATCATGGTGTATTCGCTGTTCTCGGTTACGAACGACGAGCCGTGGTTGCCCGAGACATTCGGCGCGGGCCCGAAGATTTCCTTCGTCTTGAAGTCGCGCAGGTCGATGCGCGCGACGCGGCCGTTCATCTCGTTGATGAAGAGCCAGCGGCCGTCGTACTCGCCCTTGGTCTCCGACAGCGCGGGATGATGCGCGTCGCCCCACGTCAGGCCGCCCAGCATCTTCTTCGTGTCGTCGTCGAACCCGTAGCCGGTGCCGGGATACGGCGTGAAGACCGGGATCGTCGAGATGTGGCGCATCGACGGGATGCCGTAGACGAAGACCTGCCCGGAGTGTCCGCCCGACGAGAACATGTAGTACTCGTCGAGGTCACCGGGCGCCACATACGTCTTCTTCGCCGCGTCGGCGAGGTCCGATGCGCTCGGGCGGTCGCCCTGGGGCTGTTTTGGCGAACAGCGGGTGGCGAGCACGGCGAGCAAAGCAAGGCCGGCGATCGCCGACCAGGTGAGGAATTTGGATCTCTTGCGCATGTCAGGCTCTCCTTCGGGAAGAAAACGAGTGGCGTGATTTCCACCGTATCTGTCTGCGCAAAAAGGGGGTATGACCGCGGTCATAGGCCGGAAATCCGGCCGTTGCTACCGTGGGGACCGAGGTAGAGAGCGATGCGTAACGGACGAATCAACCGGATGACGTGGGCGATCGTGGTGGCCGGCCTGGCCCTGGGCGCGGCCTTCTGTGCCCGCGAGGACAAGTCCGCCCTGGCCATGAAACGCTCGACCGAGCTGATCGAGGGGCTGCGGAAACACCAGATTCCGGGCCTCCCCAAGGTCCTGACCCAGGCGCAGGCCGACGACGTCGAGAAGATGCGATCGGGCGAGGGCGGCTGGTTCGTCGAGAAGGGCTGTTTCGGGTGCCACCACGTGACGGTCTACGGCGTGAAGAGTTTTGCGGCCATCGGCCCAGACCTCTCGCTGGCCCAGGAAGACGTCGAAAAGCGGTTCGGCAAGAAGCTCGAGGAGTTCTGGAAGGCGCCGGTCGGGACGATGATGATCGTGCGCACGCAGCTCATCAAGATGACGCCGGAGGAAGAGGCGGAAGCGCTCGTGAAGCTCCGCAAAGCCTACGCGGATCACCAGGCCGCGAAGGCCGCGGGCACGAAGTGAAGACTCGGTAAGATGAAGCGCCGATGGCGCACTTCGTCTACATCGTCCGTTGCCGCGACGGCTCCCTCTATACCGGCTACGCGAAGGACCCGGCCGCGCGGATCGAACGTCACAACAGCGGGAAGGGCGCGAAATACACGGCGGGCCGCCGGCCCGTGACGCTGGTGTTTACCCAGAGATTTCGCTCGCTCAGCCGGGCGCTGAAGCGCGAACATGAGTTGAAGCAATGGACGCGCTCCAGAAAAGAAGCCTTGGTCTCCGCGTCGCGGTCATCGCCGCGATCCTGATCTGGCTCGCGTCCACGCGGTTTGGCCAGCCGTCCCCCTCGGAAGAGGCCGCCGGCCCGGTCGGCACCCAGCCCAGGATCGAGGTGCTGGCCCCGTACAAAGGGAAGGTCGTGCTGGCCAATCTGTTTGCCACCTGGTGCGGCCCGTGTCTGGCTGAAATCCCGGACTTGATCAAGCTGCAGGCCGCCCATCCCAACGACCTGGCGATCGTCGGGCTCCAGGTGATGGACCTCAACGGCGAGCCGCTGCCGGATTTCAAGAAGCGGCTCGGGATCAACTACCCGCTGATCGACGCGAACGACAATCTCGAGGTGGAGAAGGCCTTCGGCGCGCCGGACTTCCTCCCGGTGTCGGTCATCCTCGACCGGACCGGCAAAATTGTCGCCACCCTGACCGGCCGGACCCGGCTGGAGGAGTTCGAACGAAGGTTGGCGCTGTACTTCTAGGGGGGCTGGTCCTTATAATGTGGCGTCCATGACTCTGGACCATCGGTTCCGCGAGGCCGTCGATGCCTTTCTTGCCCGCGTCCGGCGGGATATCGACTCGCACGTCCAGGGCCTGACCTCCGACCTGCTGCGCATCGGCTCCGAAAACCAGGAGTACTGGCGCTCGACGCTCGAGCGCGCCGTCACGGACGCGCGCCAGGACGCCGAGCGCGGCTTCAAAGCCCGCCTCGAGGCGCTTCGAAACGAGCTCACGCGCGAGATGGAGCAGCGCCTGTCAACCGAGCGCCAGCAACTTCAGGCCGCGACGATCGCCGCGACGCAAGCCGCCGCCGAGGCCGCGAGCGCGGTGAGCGCCGCCCACGCCGCGAGCGCCGTGACGGCGGCCAATGCCGCCAACATCGTGACGACCGTCGCGCAGCGCACGCCGGAAAGCGGCATCCGCGAAGCGCGCATCGACACGCTCGAGCGGTTGCTCGGCACGGTGCGACGCATCGACGAAGCGACGAGCCTGACCGCGATTCTCGACACGCTCGCCAAGGGCGCTTCGGAAGAGACGTCGCGCGTGGCGATCCTGCTGGTTGATGGCGACATGCTCAAGCCCTGGTCGTCCCACGGGTTTGCCAAAGGCAACAGCCCGACCGAGATTCCCATCGGCACGTCCGGCGTGCTCACCGCGACTGTCGCGCTCAAGCAAACGTCTTATGTGAAGCCGATGATTGCGCG
>SCUN01000352.1 GCA_004297655.1 Acidobacteriota bacterium
GCGGCATCGTCGGCGTGATCGGCCCGAACGGCGCCGGCAAGACCACGCTGTTCCGCATGCTCGTCGGCCAGGAGCAGCCCGACGGCGGCTCGCTCAAGCTCGGCGAGACCGTGAAGATCGGCTACGTGGATCAGTCGCGCGATTCGCTCGACGGGAACAAGACCGTCTTCCAGGAAATCTCGCACGGCGAGGACGAGATCATTCTCGGCAGCAAGAAAGTCAACGCGCGCGCCTACTGCAGCTGGTTCAATTTTCGCGGCCGCGACCAGCAGCAGAAGGTGGGCGAGTTGTCCGGCGGCCAGCGCAACCGCGTGCACCTCGCGAAGCTGCTGCAGAAGGATTGCAACCTGCTCTTGCTCGACGAACCGACCAACGACCTCGACGTCGACACGCTGCGCGGCCTGGAGGAAGCGATCCTCAACTTCGCCGGGTGCGCGGTCGTGATCTCGCACGACCGGTGGTTTCTCGACCGCATTGCCACGCACATGCTCGCGTTCGAAGGCGACAGCAACGTCGTGTGGTTCGAGGGCAACTACCAGGACTACGAGGCCGACCGGCACCGCCGGCTCGGGACGTCCGCCGATCAGCCACACCGGATCAAGTACAGGAAGCTGCTGCGGTAAGTCCAAAGTCCAACGTTCGGTCCAAAGTCCAACGTTCGGTCCGGGGTCCAACGTTCGGTCCAGGGTCCGACGTTCGGTCCACGGGCAGGAGGTTAACGGCCGATCAGACTTGTCATCAATCGGTCGAAGTGCGGCAGCACGCCGGATTCGATCGGCGTGATCGCGTCGAAACGGGCGGTTCGGAAAATGCCGCCGCCGGCGCAGTAGAGCACGTCCATGCACCGCGCGATCTGGTGGTACAGCCAGATTTCCTGCACGCCGTAACTTGAGAACCATCGCAGACGCTCGTCGAGGCGCCCGATGCGCGGATACGGCGACAGGACCTCGACGACGAGGTTCGGGGGACCCTCGACACGATCGGCGATGATCGCCGGACCCGAGGGGCCCACGTAGAGCAGGTCCGGCTGGAGGACCAGCGCACGACGTTCATCCAGCACCACATCCGTGGGCGCGACGAGCACTTCGCCGCCGTGCGCCCTCGTGTACTCGTGGAGGGCGATCGTCAGCGCGATCACGATCCGCTGGTGGGACACCGTCGGCGCGTCGTGCGCTTCGAGATGCCCGAAGATCAACTCCTGCGGCAACACCGTTTTCGGCGTCCGCTGATACTCCGCCACAGTCATCGTGAGCCTCCGTCGCATGCGTTTGCCGCGGCCGCCGCCTGGTGGCGCGGGCCTCGGCTCGAAGTCCTCGGGATGCAGGATCGGCATGGCTGACGACGACGCTCTCATCGTCAAAACGGCGGCGTCAAGAGAGAAGATCGTGCCAATTCTGCTACCCTTAGCCGTCCCGGAGGACGTCCCATGTTCACAGTTCGACGACTGATCGTTATTGGCGCCATGATCGCGGTGCCGGTGGCCGGAGCGGCCGTGTACGCGCAGGCCCGCCAGG
>SCUN01000044.1 GCA_004297655.1 Acidobacteriota bacterium
TCAACATCGTCACGCGCAGGGACTCTCACGCGGAGATCGCGGGGGTCGCGGGGCAACACAATCTATTCGGCGTCTCCGGAAGCGCCAAAGCCGCCCACAACCTGGCGCCGACGGTATCGGGCTGGTATGAGCGGAGTGACGGCTTCATGTTCGATCGCGATTTCGGCGTCGGCGGCGGGCTGATCCGCGGCGCGATTCCCAATCGCCTGACCTATGACGTGCGGCACGCGCGGCGGGCGTTCGGCGCGAACGGCTTCTACGGCAACTCGCCGTCAAAGGAGTGGACGGATCAGACAATCGCCTCGGCGACGCTCGTCGGATCGGGGGCGCGGGGCTGGACCTGGGATGTTGCCGGCGCCTACAAGAATCACGGCGATCACTTCCGATGGGACATCGCGCGGCCGGGCTTCGCGGAGAATCGGCATCGGACCAACTCGGCTGACGTCACGGCGAAGGCGCGGACGATGGTGGGCGCGGCAAGCGTCACAGTCGGCGCGGCCGGCGGGGCCGACATCGTGCGGTCTTCGAATCTCGGCGATCACTCGTTCAATCGCGTCGGCGCCTTTGTCGAGATCACGACGCCCGATTTCCCGCGGCGCGCGACCTATCAGCTCGGCCTGCGCGCCGATCGCTACTCGACCTTTGGCTCGAACGTCAGCCCGACGGCCGCGGCGGCCGTCGACCTCGGCCAGGGATGGCGCGCCCGCGCGTCGGCCGGCCGCGCGTTTCGCGTGCCGACGTTCACCGAGCTCTACTACCACGACCCGGCGAATCAAGGCAGCGCGGACCTCGAGGCCGAACACGGCTGGACGCTCGATGGCGGCGTGGACTACGCGAAGAACGACTGGACGTTGTCGGCCACGCCGTTCGCCCGCTGGGACGACAACGTGATCGACTGGGTGCGCGCCAAGACCACCGACCTGTGGCGCTCGACAAATGTCCGTGACGTCACCACGCGCGGCATCGAGCTCTCCGCGTCACGGCGCTTCCGCGCCGGCGGCCTGGCCCGACTCGCCTACACGCGCCTCGACGTCGACGCGCCCGCGCTCAATCTGCTGTCCAAGTACGTGCTCGAGTACGCGCGTGATTCGTTCGCGGCGTCTGGGGCGATCCCGATCGCCCGCACGGGCCTGACGCTCAGCGCCAACGCCGATGTGCGCCGGCGCCTCGATGGGCAGAAGTACACCCTCCTCGGCGCGCGCGTCTCACAACGCATTCGCCGCGCGACGTTCTTCGTCGACGGGTCGAATCTACTGGATCGCGAGTATCACGAAGTCGCCGGCGTGGCGATGCCGGGACGCTGGATCAGCGCGGGCATCACGCTCCGCTAGCCACGTTATGACTTGTGACGTATGACTTGTGACGTGTGACTTGCTGAATGTTGGTCGGGGCGAGAGGATTTGAACCTCCGACCCCTCCGTCCCGAACGGAGTGCTCTACCAGGCTGAGCCACGCCCCGACAACCTGACTATCTTACCCCAGTCGTGATGCCCTGCGTAAGCCGCTGCACGAGTTCGAGGGCGTTGTGATCTGTCAGGTCGGGCTGGAGCGGCGTCACCGAGACGAATCCGTCCTTGACCGCCTGCCGGTCGGACCGGTCGTGCGGCGCCCAGTCGTCCTGCGCTTCCTCGATCCAGAAGTACGGCCGCTGCCGCGGGTCCACCCGTCGGTCGACCTTGGTGATGTGATTGCGCTTCGCCTGGACCGTCGTTCGAATGCCCTTGATCTCGCCGCGCGGCACGTTGACGTTGAGGAACGTCCGGTACGGCAGGCCCTTCTGCAGGACCGCCGCCGCGATCTGCGCCGCCACTTCCGCGGCTGGACCGAATTCCGTATCGCCGCGCTCGAGCGACACGGCGATCCCGGGATATCCCAGCAGCGCCGCCTCGAATGCGCCCGCCACGGTCCCGGAATACGTCACGTCATCGCCGACGTTGAGCCCCTTGTTGATGCCCGAGACGACCAGGTCCGGCGGCTCGGTCATGATCTCGTCGATCGCGATGTTCACGCAGTCGGTCGGCGTGCCGTCCACCGAAAACACCTGATGCCGGATCTTCTCCACGCGCAGCGGCCGGCGCAGCGTCAGCGCATGACCAACGGCGCTCGCCTCGGTGTGCGGCGCCACGACGATGACATCGCCGAGCGATTGCAGCGCGGCGGCGAGGGCGTCAATTCCGGGAGAAAAATATCCATCGTCGTTCGTGACCAGAATGCGCGGCATGTAGCCGCTATTTAATCACGACGCTCTACTTGATGACGACAGATGTATCGAACCGGCGGTAGTTCGTGTAGACCGCGAGCCCTTCGATCGTCTCTTTCGCGTTGGCGGCCGTGTCCTTCATCTCGAGCGGGACCCAGAGCTTGAGCTTCTCCACCAGGCCGAACGTGACGAGCATCTCGCACGTGAAGTCACGCGCTTCGAACTTGGCCGAGGCTTTCATCACGCGCCCCGTCGTCGGTTCAATCCAGAAGCTCCCCTGGGCCGCGAGATCGCGCGGCCCCGACTTCACGAGCGTCGGCCGCGCGGTCTCGCGATAGTCGAGGATCGCGACCGGCACGCCGGCCACGATGTCGTGCCCGGCGGCGCGGAACGCGGAGCGCCCGCGGTTCTCGCGCGTGATGAACGTCAACGGCATCGAGGGCAGGTTGATGTTGCGCGAGAGCGTCCCCAGGTTGAAGCGCGCGCCCTCGTCGGCGATGCGGCGCGCTTCCTCGAACCGATTGGCGCCGACCTGTTCGAAGAGCTTCTGCAGGCGCGTGTCGCGATCGCGCACGGGCCGGCCGTCCACGGAATACACGTCGCGGAAGCTGAGCCACCGGTTGCCCAGGTCGGGCGCGGCGAGGATGTCGGACCTGATCTCGCGCGTCTGGATCGGCGTCCTGTCGCTCAGCGTCGAGACGCGCTTGTCCTTGATCGTCTGACGATAGCGCTCGTCGGCGATCACGCGCGAATACTCCTTTTCGAAGTCGACGAGATACGTCGAGACGCGTTCGAGCAGATCCGGCACAGTGGGCTCGGCCGACTGCCCTCTCGGCGCCACCGGCGCTAGACCGACCACCAGCGCGGCGCACAAGGCCAGCCGCCGCATCGCCACTACGCCCGGAGAATCCACTGCTTCTTGTGCAGATACAGCAGCGGCAGGTAGAGAAACGCCAGCATGGCCAGCGCGAAGAGCAGAGAGGTGTTCTTCGGCCCGCCGAGACCCAGGGGCAGAAACGCGTGCTGATACACCCAGTTGTAGACCGTGACGCCCTGCCCGTTCGCGTTCCCCACCTTGATCCAGGTCATCGTCTTCACGAGCCAGCCGGAGAGCACGAAGAGCGCCAGCGGATTGCGCCCCATCACGATCAGCGGCGTGAGGAAACGGCGCCGGTTGTTCACGTCGAAGAACCAGAAGCACGAGGCGAGCACGATCGACGCGAGGCCGCTCGTCAGCAGCACGTACGAGCTGGTCCACAGGTTCTTGTTGATCGGGAACCGATGGTCCCACACGAGCCCGGCGGCGACGCTGGCGCCGCCAGCGACGATGAGCAGCGCGGTTTTCTCGACATCGGAGCGCCGGCCGTTGAGCACGAGGCCGGCGGCGATGCCGGTGAGCGCCGTGCCGATGGCCGGCAGTGTGCTGAGCAGTCCTTCGGGATCCCACGTCTTCGACGTGCGCCAGAGGTGGTCGGTGCCGATGATCGTGCGATCGAGCCACGCGCCGAGATTGCCGGACGCGGTGAGGTCCCCCGCCGTGCCGCCCGGCACCGGCACGAAGGTCATGAGCGCCCAGTAGGTCAAAAGGATGAAGGCAGAAATGATCAGAACCGCTTGCAGACGGGCGGCTTCTTCGATCTTGAGTATCTGGCGATAGATCAGGCCTGCGAAGAGCGAGCAGAGTGCGAGCCGCGCGAGCACGCCCATGATGCGCACGGTCGAGAAGTTGAAGCGCGGATAGATGGCGAGGAAGAAACCCAGGGCGTACAGAATCGCCGCGCGCCTGACGATGGTGGCGATGGTCTGCGGTCGCTTGGAGAGCGTGACGGACACGCCCAGGATGAAGACAAAGAACGGGAAGATCAGGTCCGTGGGCGTCCAGCCGTTCCAGTCGGCGTGGAGGAGCGGCGCGTAGACCTGCCCCCAGTCCCCCGGGTTGTTGACGATCACCATGCCGGCGATGGTCAACCCGCGGAAGACATCGACCGAGACCTTGCGATCCATGCGCGCAGTATAAGATCAGAACACCGTGAGACTTCTATTAACCGCTTTCGTGGCGGTGGCTGTTGCGACGCCGGGCGCGCAGGTCGCGGGAAGCGCTGCGCCCGTGCCCGGCTTCAAGGTCGGCCACTTCACCCTCAGCCAGCGGCCGACCGGCTGCACGGTGGTGATCGCGCCACCGAACACCGTCGGCGGCGTCGACGTGCGCGGCGGCGCGCCGGGCACGATCGAAACGGACCTGCTGAAACCCGAGAACACCGTGGGCATCGTCAACGCGGTGTTTCTCACCGGCGGCAGCGCCTTCGGGCTCGCAGTGCACAGCGGCGTACAGCAGTTCCTCGAGAGTCAGAAACAGGGTTATCCCGCCGGCGGATTCTTCGTGCCAATCGTTCCGGGCGCGGTGATCTTCGATCTGCCGGTCGGCGACGGGCGGATTCGTCCGGACGGCGACTGCGGATTCAAGGCCGCGACCGCGGCCAACGACGGCCCCATCGAGGAAGGTTCTGTTGGCGCCGGAGCGGGCGCAACGGTCGGCAAGTTCACGGGCGGCCGCCCGATGAAGGGCGGCGTAGGTTACGCGGCGCTCAAGATGGACAACGGCCTGGTCGTCGCGGCGATCGTCGTCACCAACTCGGTGGGCAGCATCGTCGACCCGACGACCGGCAAGGCGATTGCCGGTGTGCGGGCCGCGGATGGCAAGACGCTGGAGGATCCGCGCGCGCTGATCCGCCGCGGAGTCGCGCCGTCCGGATCGCCCGTCGAGAACACGACGATCGGCGTCGTCATGACCAACGCGCGGCTCACGAAAGCCGAAGCGACGAAAGTCGCCGGCATGGCGCATGACGGCCTCGCGCGAACGATCTATCCCGTGCACACGGGCTCGGACGGCGACACGCTCTTTACGCTGGCCAGCGGCACGGTCACCGCTGAGTTCAGTCGCGTCGGCACGCTCGCCGCCGAAGCCGTCGCCGACGCCGTGCTGCGCGCGGTTCGTGCCGCGAAGGGGCTGCCCAACTACCCGTCGATCTCGGATCTCGCGA
>SCUN01000353.1 GCA_004297655.1 Acidobacteriota bacterium
CCGCCACGGCCGTCGGCACGGCGATCAGCGCGGCGTACGCCGCGAGGCGCTTGGTCACTTCGCTCTCCTGCAGCGTGATGAGCGAGAGGTTGACCGAGATCGCCGTCGCGAGCATGTCTCTCAGATTGTCGATCGACTGGCGCAAACGCAAGAGATGGTCGGAAACGTCACGAAAGTAGTCCCCGAGCCCGGCGCAGATCGGCGGCACCCGCCCGCCGTGCAGCTTGCCCGACACCTCGAGCAGCGGCACCACCGCGTGGTCGAGCAGCATCAGCTTCTGTTTCAACGAGTACAACGCCTCGATCTGCGCTCGCGTTGTCGTCCCTTCGAAGATGCGCTTCTCGAGGGACTCGAACTCGACGCGCAACCCGTCGAGCACCGGCATGTAGCGATCGACGACGGTGTCCATGAGGGTGTAGAGCACGTAGGCCGGGCCGTGCTGCAGCAGTTCCGGCTCCTGCTCGCACCGGCGGCGCACTTCGGCAAAACCCTGGTCGGCCTTGCGCCGGACCGACACGAGGAACTGCGGCCCGAGAAAGACCGCGATCTCACCGAGGCGGAGCTCGTTGCCGATCGTCTCGATGACGTGCATGACAACGAACATCGAGGAACCGTATTCCTCGAGCTTCGGCCGCTGCTCGCCCTTGAGGGCGTCCTCGATCGCGAGGTCGTGGAGGTCGAATTCTTCCTGGATCGCCGTGAGTTCGTCGGGCGTTGGATCTTTGAGCGCCACCCAGACGAACGTGTCCGGCTGACGGATCTGCTCGCTGATGTCCGCGACGGCGATATCGGCGAGTTTCTGGCCCTTCGTGTAGGCGACGCAGTTGACGAGCATCTACCAGCCGAGGACTTTGGCGAAGATCAGCGGCGCCACGATCGTCGCGTCCGACTCGATCACGAAGCTCGGCGTCTCGGGCGCCAGCTTGCCCCACGTGATCTTCTCGTTCGGCACCGCGCCCGAGTACGACCCGTAGCTGGTCGTCGAATCGCTGATCTGGCAGAAGTAGCCCCAGAGTTTCGCGGGCACTCGCAGGTCCTGCTCGATCATCGGCACGACGCAGATCGGGAAGTCGCCGGCGATGCCGCCGCCGATCTGGAAGAAGCCGATGGACCGGCCCTGCCGCTGGGTTTGCTCGATGTACCACCGCTGCAGCTCGATCATCGTCTCGATGCCGCTCTTCATCGTGCTGGTGGTCGAGAGCCGGCCGTCGATGTTGTGCGCGGCGAAGACGTTGCCGAGCGTCGAATCCTCCCAGCCGGGCACGAAGATCGGCAGGTTCTTCTCGGCCGCGGCCATCATCCAGCTGTCTTTGGGATCGATCTCGTAGAAACCCTTCAGGCTGCCGTCGAGCAGGATCTCGTACAGAAACTCGTGCGGAAAGCCGCGCTTGCCGGCCTGCTCGTAGGCCTTCCACCGGTTGGCGACGATGCGCTCGATGCGGCGCATGGCCTCCTCTTCGGGGATGCAGGTGTCGGTCACCCGGTTGAAGTGGCCTTCGAGCAGCTTCTGCTCGTCGGCCGCGGTGAGATAGCGATAACCCGGAATGCGCTTGTAGTGATTGTGCGCGACGAGGTTGAAGACGTCTTCCTCGAGGTTGGCGCCGGTGCAGCTGATGCCGTGCACCTTGCCCTGGCGGATCATCTCGGCGAGCGAGCAGCCGAGTTCGGCGGTGCTCATGGCGCCGGCGAGCGTCACGAACATGATGCCGCCGTTATCGAGATGCTTGATATAGGCGTTGGCCGCATCGACCAGCGCCGCCGCGTTGAAGTGGCGGTAATGGTGATCAATGAACTTCGAAATCGGACCGGGCATGGCGATATTCTAGCGTGACCCATGGCGTGGAATGTCGCCCAGGCGCTGATCCTGTTCGGATCGACCGCACTCGCAATCTGGGTCGGCATCACGGCCTTTCAGCGGCAGTCGCTGCCCGGGCGCTCGTGGCTCGGCTGGCTGCAGATCGCGATCGCCTTCTGGGGAGCCACGAGCGGCCTCCACGCGCTGCTCGACTCGACACCGCAGCGGATCGTCGTCTCCCAGTTTCAGTACTTCGGCATCATGGCGCTGCCGGTGTGCTGGCTGGAGTTTGCGCGGGAATACTCGCGCCGGCCCCCGCCGTCGCTCCCCTGGTTGATGTGGCTGATCCCGGCGATCACGGTCGGGCTGGCGTTCAGCAACAGCTCGCACCACCTGCTGTGGAGGGAATTCCGGGAGGTGCCGGCCGAGGGGTTCGTCCGGCTGCAGTACGTACACGGCCCCTGGTTCGCGGTCGCTGCGGCCTTCACGTACGTCGCGCTGGCGATCGGCACGATCTGGATGTTCCTTGCGATCCGGCAGCAGCCGCAGCAGTACCGGCTGCAAAGCACGATCCTGTCGATCGCGCTCGTGATTCCCTGGATCGGCAACCTCTTATATGTCGGCGGCCTCGTGCCGCCCGGACTCGATCCGACGCCGATCGGCTTCGCGGCCTCAGGCGCGTGCTTCGCGATCGGCCTGTTTCGCTACGACCTGTTCGATCTCGTTCCCGTGGCCCGGACGGTCCTGTTCGACAGCCTCGGCGACGCGGCGCTCGTGATCGATCGGGAAGGGCGCGTCGTCGACAGCAACGCGGCGGCGCGCGCCCTGACCGGCGGGGCGGAAATCCCGCTGGGGCTGCCCATCGAGAAGGTGCTGCGCTGGTGGCATACGCGTCCGCGTCTCGGCGTGGCTGATGAAGTCGTGCATGTCGGCGCACGCGCCTTCGATGTGCAGCTGCGGCCGGTGCTCGACCCGACCGGCGAGCTGTCGGCATGGCTGGTGCTCATCCGGGACGTCACGGAACGCGAGAAGACCGACGCGCAACGGCGCGCGCTCGATCACCGCCTGATGGAACAGCAGCGCGTCGAGTCGCTCAGCCTGCTGGCCGGCGGCCTGGCGCACGATTTCCGCAGCCTGCTGCAGGGCATCATCGGCAACGCCGAACTGGCGGCTGTGCACTGCCCGGACAACGCGCCGCTCCACGAGTCGATCATGGCCATCAATACAGCGGCCGAACGCGCGGCGGAACTGGTCTCGCGCATGCAGGACTACGCGGGCCGTCGTCCGCAACAAAGCGAGGACGTGGACCTGTCGGCGGTCACGCTCGACATGGTGACGCTGCTCCAGCGCTCCACGGCGCGCCACTCGCGCACGATTCTCGACTTGCCGCCCGGCGCCGTGCACGCGAAGGGCGATCCGACGCAGTTGCGGCAGGTGCTCCTCAATCTCGTCAACAACGCCGCGGAGGCGGTGAAAGACCACGGCACGATCACCGTCCGGCTCATGGAGGCGACGGGCGACGCCTCGGAGCTGTCGACCGCCACGTTCGACAACACCGCCGAGCGGCGCCCCGCGGCGGACACGTTCGCGGTGCTCGACGTCACCGACACCGGCCCGGGCATCGATCCGAAGACGCTCTCGCGCGTCTTCGATCCGTACTTCTCGACGAAAGCGGCGGGCCGCGGCCTCGGGCTCTCCGCCGTCCTCGGCATCGTCCGCGGCCACGCCGGCGCCATCCGCATCCAAAGCGAACTGGGGGTGGGCACCTCGTTCCGCATCTGGATCCCCGCAGCCTGACGGGAAATAGGGACGGGAAATAGGATCGGGAGTTATTTCGAAATAACTCCCGATCCTATTTTTCAGGCGCCGCATGGGACACTAACGCCCGTGCCGCGCCTTTTTGTTTCCCCTCTGCGGCGCGTGACCCGCGAGGGCACGCGCAACGATCAGGATCTCGTGGCCGTCGAGGCGCCGCTAACCATTGAAGTCACGGCACATGGCGCCGCGCCGCAGTCGCTCGGCATCTTCCTGCGCACGCCTGGGGATGACGAGTCCCTGGGGCTGGGTCTGCTCTATGCCGAGGGCGTCATCCGCTCGATGGCCGACGTGGCGGCGACGACACTCACGGTGAATGACGATGAGGCGAGCGCCACGCTACGCGTGGCGCTCGCCGCCCACGTCGCCTTCGACGCGGCCGCGCTCGGCCGCTCCGGCATTGCCAGCACATCGTGCGGCCTCTGCGGCCGCCTGACCGAACAATTGGGGAACAGACTACCCGCGATCGAAAACGAGATCGGGACTCGTTTCCAGGAAACGAGTCCCGATCTCGTTTTCTCGCTGCCCGGCCGGCTGCGCGAAGCGCAGACGCTCTTCGAAGAAACCGGCGGCCTCCATGCCGCCGGTTTCTTCGACCACACCGGCGCGCCGGCCGACATCGCCGAAGATGTCGGCCGGCACAACGCCGTGGACAAGATCGTTGGCCGCGCGCTCGCGCGCGGCCACCTCCCCGCCCGCGACCGCATCCTCGTCGTCAGCGGCCGCGTCGCGTTCGAGATCGTGCAGAAGGCCGCGATGGCCGGCGTGCCGACGATCGTGGCCGTCGGCGCGCCGACCAGCCTGGCGGTCCAGGCCGCGCGCGACGCCGGCATCCGCCTCATCGGCTTCGCCCGCGACGAGCGCTTCAATATCTACTCGTGAAAATAGGATCGGGAGTTATTTCGAAATAACTCCCGATCCTATTTCCGCGCCTATTTCCGCACCCGCAGGTCCCGGCGCACGTGGCCGCCCTCGTCGATCGTCACGGGCGCGGCGGCCGCCTTCACCTGTTCCAGAAACTCCGGCCGCTGCCAGGCGGCGCCGTCGGCATCGGTCAGCGCCGCGAGAAAGTACTCGCCGGGCGGCAGATCCTGGAACGCAAACTCCCCGACGCTCGACGGCCGCGTGATCCGCAGGCGCCGGCCGTTGCGTAACCAGAGTGCCCGGTCGGCGGAGAACACGACGATAAAATAGTTGGTCGCCGGGCGATCCTCGGCGTCGACCAGCCGGCCGACGAGCGATGTGTGCCGCGCCGAGAACGTGACAACGGCATCCTTGATGTCCGCGCCGGTGCTGAAATCCGGCGGCTCATCGATGAGGTCGTGCCCATCCACCATCACCGAGCGCAGCCACCACGGCGACGCGATCGGCGCCGGCAACGTCGCGCGCACGGTAAACCGCGACGGCGGAATACCCGCGATGACGAACCCGCCGTCGGCATCCACCGTCGCCGGCGCCACCGTCGTCAGCGAATTTCCCATCACGGTGCCGCCGACCGACCGGGACCAACTGCCTCCGCTGCCCGAGAGTTGCACGGTCGTCGGACCCGCGTCCGCGCCCGGCGCCGGCGCGCCGTCGAAGACCACGCGCCCGGAGAACAACCGGCCGGGCGCGAGCGACAACAGCGCGTTCGCGGAATCACCGCCGCGGAGGTCAACGTCCGCGATGGCGTACACGAACGGCACGCTTTCGCCGGGCGGCGCCGGCGCGCGCTGCCCGCCGCCGGCGCCGATACTGACCGCCCCGGCCGGCGCGGGTCCGACCCGCCCGCCGGCTCGCGCGGTGATGCGATAGCGGCCCGGCGGGACGCCCGTGTACTCGAAGCGGCCCGCCGCGTCCGGCCGCTTCGAGAGCACCGGCATCGATCCCGGGAGTGTGCTGATGTAGGGCCCGTCCGGCGCGATGCTGAGCGCCGCCGTCGAGATCGCCGCCGGGTCGCCCGAGAGCGCGCCGACGATTGTGCCGGCCCGCACGACGCCGACGGAAAAGTCCACGCCGTTGCGCTCATCGCCCGCGCTCACCACGATCGGCGTCGCTTCAGCGAAGATCACCGTGCCCGGGAAGTACGACGGCACGAGGCCGCCGGCCGGCGGCGTCGGCAACGGCGGATCCTGGCGCGGCGCGCCGGGCATCGCCGCGCCGCCGTCGCGCCGGCGCGCGAGTTCCGCGAGCATCGCGTCGACGTCCGCTTCCGACGGCGCCGTGACGTTGCCCTGCCCCTGGATCTTGGCGGACGCCGCCACCGCGTAGTCACCTGGCGCCAGTCCGTACAGCCGGAACCCGCCGCGGTCGTCGGTCCACGTGACGGGCGGCGCGATGGAACTTCCCGGGACGACGGTCTCGAGATTGACCGCCACCACCGCCGCGCCCGCCATCGCCGCGCCGTGCTCGTCGCGAATCGTGCCCGCGATCACGCCGCCGCGCGAGAGCGAGAGAGTGACGTCCAGTTCCTGGCCCGTCGCCAACACCACCGGCGTGCCCGCGCCGCCCACGCGGGTCGCGCCGTACGCCGCGGTGACGTACGCGGCCTTCGTCGCCGTGATGGCGTAGCTGCCGGCGGGCAGCGCGGAAATCGTGAACCGCCCGCGATCGTCCGTGATCGCGCTGCGCGGCGTCGTGCCGGCGACCGACACGATCGCGCGGCGCACCGGCTGCGGCGTCGCCTCGGTGGACATCACCACGCCGCGCACCGTGGCGGTCCCGGCGCCCGCCGGCGCGACGTCGCGCTGCTGGAATGACAGCAGCGAGGCCACGAGCACGATCGCGTCGATCATCGGCGGATCTCCGTCATCTTCAGGTCGGCCGTCGCCGACTGCCCCCACGCGAGCGTCACGCGGGTGGCGCTGCGCGCGGCGATCTCGAGATACTCGGGGCGCATCCAGTCGTCCGGTGGTCCGGCGATCGACAGCACCCAGTAGTCGCCGGCCGGCAACGCCGTCGTTTGATACGACCCGTTCGTGCCGGCGACGAGCGTGGCGAACTGCACCGGCTTCAGCCCGAAGTTGAACCATCGCGTGCGATCGGCCGGAAACACGAGCACGGTCGCGCCGGGCCGGAGCCCGCCGTCTGTCGCCGTCACGATGCCGGAGAGCGTGGGCACGGCGTTGGTCATCACGATCTGGACGCCGGAGATCGACGAGGCGCTGAGCGCGTCGAACGGTGACGCGGTGTAGTCACGTCCGTTCCACGAAATCGACTTGACCAGCCACCCCGCCGCGCCCGAATACCGCACGAAGTACGGCGCCGGCGCGAGTCCTTCGATCAGGAACTGATCGCCCGCATCCTGATTCACACCGGCGCGCGGCAGCCCCAGGCCGGGGCTGCCCGACGCCGGATCCAGTCCGATGACGTAGAACGCCGGACGCGGCGTCTTCTGCGACGCGTCGAGCTCAAAGCGCACGCTGCCGCCGAGCGCGCCCATCGAGCGGAGAGCGACGAGGACGTTCTCCATGTCCGACGTCACGCTGAGCGGCGTGTGCGCCCAGACGTTCGGCGCGTTCGAGCTGCGATACGTGCGCGTCGCGATGTCGATGCCCGGCAACGCGGGGACGCTCTCGCTGTTGGACGAGAAGCCGCCGTACCCGGGCGGGCCCGGCAGCCGCGGTACGTCGATCGCGCTTTGTCCCGCCATGGCGAGTTCGGTCGCCGATCGCGGGCCGTCGAGCAAGTACGTGCCCTCCGGCACGCCGGGAAACGCAAAACGCCCGTCGGCGTCAACGAGCGCCGTCGCGGTCTCGCTGCCGAAGCCGAGATTCTCGAGCCCGGCCGGCAGGAGACGGAGCGTGAGATTGAGCAGCGCCTCCTTCGGCCCGCTCACGATGCCCGACACCCGGTAGGTCGGCACCGGCGCGAGGTGGATCTCGACGTCGTTACGTGATTCGGCGTAACCGAGGACAATGGCGCCGGCCTCGGCCGCGCTGGTCGTGCCGGGATAGAACGTCGCCGGATAGACGAGCATCCGTCCCCCGGCCGGCGGGGGCGGCGTCAGGAACCGATCCACGAGAAGCCGCGCACCGTTCAGTTCGAGGGCGGCGATCTCGCTGCCCGATCGGTTCTTCTCGGAGGTGATCGACGAGGGAACGGACGTCTGCACCGAGGGAACCATCGCCACGTACCCGCCCGGCGGCAAACCGGCGAAGCGAAACGCGCCGCGGTCGTCGGTCCTGGTCACCGGCCCGGCCGCCAGTTCCGCGCGGCCTTGCACCTTCACGCGCGCGAGCAACCGCACGTCGGCGCCGACCACGGGCGCGCCCGACTCGTCGAGCACGCGCCCGCCGATGGCGCCCGGCGGATAGAGCGCGACGCGCGCGGTCGGGAACCACTCCCCCGCTGACAGACGAATCGGCGTGGACGTGCCGGCAGCGGCCGTCTCCGGCGCGTTGAAGCCGTCGAGAAACCCCGACTTCGAGCCGGTGAGCGTGAACTGATCCGCTTGCGGCAGATTCGCAAAGACGAAGCGGCCTTTCGGATCGGTGACCTGCCGGACCTGGACGGCGCGCGTGCCGCCGCGCTCGCCCACCAGATAGATCAGCGCGCCCGGCAGCACCCGGCCGGTGGAGCCGTCCACGGCCACGCCGCTGATCGCGCCGAGCGGATCGCTCGGCGTCTGCGGCGCCAGCGCGAGCACGCACGTCAGCAGGAGTCTCATATCCGCAAAGAACCCCCGGCGCCGCCGATCGTGTCAGAAATACTTTCGTCCGTGACACGATTCCGGTCGTCAGGAGTTATTGAGAGCAGGCGCGTGTCCACGACCGAGTCCCTATTCGCCCAGCACGGCGCCGGCGTCCAGCGCTACCTGTCGCGCATCGTCGGCCACCAGGCCGCGGCCGATCTCACGCAGGAAGTGTTTTTGCGCGTGACGCGATCCCCGGTGCCCGCCATGAGCGACGCCGGCCGGCGGGCCTGGGTCTTCAAGATCGCGAGGAATCTCGCGCTCACGTTCGTTCGCGATGGCCGCTCGCGGGCCGGCGTGGATGTTCAAGTCGAACTCGCGGCGGCGCCGACGCAGGAACTCGGGCTGGCCATTCGCGAGGCGCTCGCGGGCCTGCCGGCGATCGACCGGGACGTCTTTCTGCTGCGCGAATCCGCCGGCCTCGGATACGACGACATCGCGGCGGCGTGCGATCTCACGACCGACGCCGTGCGCGGCCGGCTCAAACGCGCGCGCGCCGACCTGCGCGCGGCGCTCGACGGCGAGTTGCGCGCGAGGCGCGGACAGCCGGTGCGACTGATCTTT
The DNA here is from genome assembly GCA_004297655.1 of Acidobacteriota bacterium. GTDB lineage: Bacteria > Acidobacteriota > Vicinamibacteria > Vicinamibacterales > SCN-69-37 > SCUN01. The sequence continues at coordinate 8,847 of SCUN01000353.1, forward strand.
CGACACGGAGACGAACCATGAAGCCAGAGGATCTTGTTGAGCTTTTCATCGACGGCGAGCCGGTGGCGCCTGACGCGCTCATGGCCGCGCTCGCGACCACCGAAGGCCGCGAGCACCTGCGAGGCCTGCTCGAACTGCGCGCGCTGATGGCCGGCGCGCCCGGCGCCTCCGGCGCGGCGGCGTCCGGATCGCCGCGTCGATCCGGCTGGACGGTCGTCACGCGACTCGCTGCGGCGGCCGCGCTGGTGAGCGTCGCCGCCGCGGGCGGATACGCCGCGGGCCGGAGCCAGTCGAAGGCCATCGCGGAGCGCACGACGACCGAAGCGATCGCGCCCCCGCCGGCGCCGACCACCGTCATCAAACTGGACGCGGCCACCGGCTGGCGCGATCAAAGCGGAGGGTTCTAGCCATGTCGGCCGTAATGTCACTTCTGATGCTGGGCGCGTTCGCCGCGCAAACCGCGGTCATGCCGCAATCGCCGGGCGACCTTGGCATCAGCGTCATGCTGCGGGTTGACGCGGCGAGCGGCCGCAGCTCCGCCTCGGCGGGCAGCGACCAGGGCAACGACGTGCTCGCCCGGCTGTCGGCCGACGCGGACTTCTGCTCCGTCGGCTCGGGCAACTACGCCCTCACGCGAATGCACGACCTCTCGTGGGAGATCTCCGCACGCATCACCAACCGCGCGGCGGATCGCGTGACCGTGGACGTCTCCTGGAAACAGCTCGAGGGCCCCGGTAGCGGACTGGCGGCGCGAACGCAAACGGTGACGCTCCGCAGCGGCGAGCGCGCCGTGCTCGAGACACTGCGACCGGCCAGCGAGCGATGCGCGAAGGAAGCCCGGCTCGAGATCGAAGCCGGGCCGCGCCTTCGCTTCGCGACGGGGCGCGGCGCCGGTGCCTCGACCGGCGCCGGCGTGTCTGCCGGTGGGGCCGGCGCCGCCACCGGCGTCAGCGCCGGCGGCTTCGCGAGCGCCCAGGCGTTGCCCGGCGACCGGAATATGCGCACGGGCGCGCTCTTCACTGTCGAAGTTTGGCTGATGCACAAGCTCGCGGACGGCAGCGAGCGCATCGAAGGCCACGATCGCGCGGAACGCGTCGCCGTCTTCTCGAAGACGTTCGACGCCGTCACGATTGCCACCAGCCGCGGCAACGTGGACGTGATCGTCGCGATGGAGCTGCGCACGCTGGCGCGCGAGACGAATCCGCTGCTCGTCCTGCTCGATCGCCGCCTGAGCGGCGCGATGAGCCAGCGCGGCAGCGCCACGCGCGTCGGCGATTTCCCGCGCGACGGCGAAGTGATCTCGATGGAGTTGCCGGGCTTCTACGACGCCCCGGTGAGCGACGTGTTCTCGATCCGGATGAAGATCGAGAAGCTCAAGTAGCTACTTCATCAATCCGGGCAGCAACCCGCCGACGCCGCGGCCGAGCAATCCGAACGCCGTCGCCGTCACGAGAATCCCCATCACGCGCGTGACGATGTTCATGCCGATCGGGCCCAGTCGTTTGCCGATCGGCCCGGCGGAGCGGAACGCGAGCCAGACGATGACGGCGACGAGCAGCGAGACGACGGAGATGATCGACAAACGACTGGGCCCGATCGGCATGAACATCGTCACGCGCGTGATGGGGATTCTCGTGACGGCGACGGCGTTCGGATTGCTCGGCCGCGG
>SCUN01000354.1 GCA_004297655.1 Acidobacteriota bacterium
TGGGTTGGGGAAGTTTGGTGGACGGCGCGAGGCTCGAACTCGCGACCTCTACGATGCGAACGTAGCGCTCTCCCAGCTGAGCTAGCCGCCCCCTATAGAAACTACAATTGTACCACATGGCAAAGCCCGTCAAACGCATTGGCGTTCTGACCGGGGGTGGCGACGCCCCCGGTCTCAACGCCGTCATCCGCGCCGTCGTCAAGACGGCCACCAACCTCGGCATCGAATGCGTGGGCCTCGAGGACAGCTTCGACGGCCTCATCTATCCGGAGCGGTCCCGCGTCCTCACGCCGAAGGACGTCACGGGGATTCTCCGGCTGGGCGGGACCATTCTCGGTACGACGAATCGCGGCAACCCGTTCGCGTACCCGGTGCAGACGGCCGATGGCGGCACCGCCGACTACTCCAAACTCTGCGTCGAGAACTTTCACAAGATGGGGATGGATGCCCTCGTCGTGATCGGCGGCGACGGCACCCTCGGCATCGCGTACGAGCTGCAGAAACACGGCGTGCCGATGGTCGGCGTGCCGAAGACCATCGACAACGACATAGTCGAGACGACGATGACGTTCGGGTTTGATACGGCGGTGTCGTTTGCGACCTACGCGATCGACCGGCTGCATTCGACCGCCGAGGCGCACCACCGCGTGATGTGCGTGGAAGTCATGGGCCGCTACGCCGGCTGGATCGCGTTGTACTCCGGCATGGCCGGCGGCGCGGACATCATCCTGATTCCGGAGATCCCGTACGACATCAACAAAGTCGTCGCGCGCGTGAAGGAGCGCGAGGCCTGGGGCGCGCACTTCAGCATCGTGGTGGTGGCCGAGGGCGCCAGTCCGGTTGGCGGCGAGCGCGAAGTGGCCATCGCAGGCACCGCGGATCGCGTGGAGCGGCTAGGCGGCATCGCCGCAAAGGTCTCGGCGGACATCGAACGGCTCTCGGGAAAGGAAAGCCGCCACGTCGTGTTGGGCCATTTGCAGCGCGGCGGTTCTCCGACCAGCTACGACCGCGTGCTCGCCACGAGGTTCGGCGCGTTTGCGGTGGAACTGCTCAACCAGGGCAAGTTCGGCATGATGGTGGCGCTGCGCTCGCCGGAAATCGTCGCTGTTCCGATCGAGAAGGTCGTCGGCAAGACGCGCAACGTGCCCGTCAACGGCGACCTCGTCCGCACCGCCCGCAACGTCGGCATCAGCTTCGGCGATTAGGTTCCCGGCTGGGGTTTGACGTAGGCGGCGGGCTTCAGCCCGCCGCCCGCCCGCAGGGCTGAAGCCCTGCGGCTACTGGAAGCTCTGGATTAGCTCCGCCGCCGCGGCGGGGTCGCCGTTCGTGTAGCCGAGGGTGACCATCTGGAGCAGGCGTGCCTGAGCGGCCGAGAGGTCGCCGGACAGGATCGCGCCCGCGTCGCGCAGTTGGAGCCCGCCGCCGTCGTAGCCGTAGCGGGCGCTGACGCGCCCGGCCAGGCTGCGGGAGGACACGGTCACCAGCACACCGGCCGCGACCGCTTCACGGATCGCTGGGACGATCGTCGGCGGCACGTTGCCGCGGCCGAACGCCACAAGCGCCAACCCCTTGGCGCCGTCCGCGATGGCGTGCCGGAGCGGCTTGTCGGTCATGCCGGTGAAGGCCTGCACGATATCCACGCGCGTTTCGAGGCGGCGCACGCGGATGCCTGGCTCGGCGCCGGCGTCGTGCCACGACGGCCTCGGCATCGGCCGGCGTCGAATGACGACGTCGCCGCCGTCCACCATGCCCAGGGGGCCAAACTCCGGCGTGGCAAACGAGCCGGACGACTCGGTGTGCAGCTTCGTCACTTCGCGCGCGGGGAAGATGTGCTCGTCCATCACGACGACCACGCCGAGCCCGCGAGCGCCGGGCGCCGCGGCGACCCGCGCGGCGTTGAGCAGATTCGCCGGACCGTCCCAGCTGGGATCAGAAACCGTGCGCATCGCACCGACCAAAATCACCGGTTTGTCGGTCGTGAGCAGCAGGTCGAGCATGAACGCGGTTTCTTCGATCGTGTCGGTGCCGTGCGTGATCACGAGACCGTCTACATCCGGCCGATCCAGCCATGCGGCGGCGCGCTTGGCGAGGCGCCACATGTGTTCCGGCGTGACGTGCGGGCCGGGCAGCCGCGAAAACTCTTCGATCTCAAACGCGCAGATCTTCGGCAGGTCGGGGACGAGCGCGACGATGTCTTCGGCCGCCAGCGCCGGGACGGCGCCGCCGGTCGCCGGATCGATCCGCATGGAAATCGTTCCGCCGGTAAAGAGGATGCCGATCATCGATGTCGCCGGGACTAAAGTCCCGGCCTACGTGCGGCTTGCGTAGGCCCGGACTTCAGTCCGGGCTCGAGGACGTCCAGGTACTTCAGCGCTCCGCCTGTGTTGAAGACGACGACGCGGTCTTTGGCCGTGATGCGGCCTTGCTGCTGGAGCACGCGGAGCGCATGGAGGGCGGCCCCGCCTTCGGGCGCGGCGCTGATGCCTTCGAAGCGGCCCAGATCCTTCATGCCCGGCACCATGTCCGCGTCGTTGACCGCGACGGCCGCGCCGCCGCTTTCGCGAACCGCGCGGAGCACGAGAAAGTCTCCGATCGCGCGCGGCACGCGCAAGCCGTCAGCGATCGTCGTCGCGCCTTCCCATGGCCGGGCCTTCTCCGTGCCTTCGTCGAAGGCGCGGACGATCGGGGCGCAGTTGGCGGCCTGCACGGTGACCATGTGCGGACGCTTCTTCGGATCGATCCAGCCGAGCGCGCTCATCTCGTCGAACGCCTTCCACATGCCGACCATGCCGGTGCCGCCGCCGGTCGGGTAGATGATCCAGTCGGGCAGCGTCCACTGCATCTGCTCCGCGATCTCGTAGCCCATCGTCTTCTTGCCTTCGATGCGGTAGGGCTCTTTCAGTGTCGAGACGTCGTACCAGCCGTGCCTGGCGTTGAGTTCCGCGGCCATCTTACCGGCGTCGGTGATGAGGCCGTCGACCAGCGTGACGTCGGCGCCGTACAGCTCGCACTCGCGGATGAAGGGCTTCTTCACGTCGCGCGGCATGAAGACCTTGGCGGTGAGGCCGGCCTTGGCGGCATACGCCGACATCGCGTTGCCGGCGTTGCCGGCGGTCGGGATCGACAACACCGTCGCGCCCAGATGCGCAGCGCGCGTGACGGCGGCCGAGAGTCCGCGCGCCTTGAACGAGTTCGTCGGATTCGGCGACTCGTCCTTCACATAGAGATGGGGCAGGCCCAGTTCCCGGCCGAGCCGTTCGGCGTGCAGCATCGGCGTCCAGCCTTCGCCGAGCGAGACCGGCTGCTCGCCGTCGAAGAGCGGCATCAGCTCGCGGTACCGCCACATCGTGGATTCCCGGCCGACCAGCGATTCACGCGACCAGGACTTCTTCGCCGCGTCGATGTCGTATCTGGCCACGAGCGGCATGCCGCACGTGCAGAGGTGATGAGGCTGGCGGGGATCAAACGGGCCGGCGCCGCAGGGGACCGAGCAGTCCAGTCGCGTGAAGAAAGACATCGCGTCGCCCGGCCTACTTGCCGAGGAGTTCGTGGTCTTTCTTCTTCTGGAGATCGTCGATCATCGCGACGTGCTGGTCGGTCAGTTTCTGCACCTCTTCCAGCGCGCGCCGTTCGTCGTCTTCGGAAATCTGGTGGTCCTTGAGGAACTTCTTGACGCGCTCGTTCGCGTCGCGGCGCACGTTGCGCACGGCGTTCCGCGCCTCTTCCGCGTACTTGTGCACGATGCGCGAGAGTTCTTTGCGTCGTTCTTCGGTGAGCGACGGGATCGGGATGCGGATGACCTTCCCGTCGTTGGTCGGGTTCAGGCCGAGATTGGCGATCTGAATGCCTTTCTCGACGGCCTTGATCAGGCCCGGATCGAACGGCTGCGCCAGGATCATCGTGGGCTCCGGAATCGAGAGCTGCGCGACCTGGTTGAGCGGCATCAGTGATCCGTACGCCTCGACGTGCACCGTGTCGAGCATGTTCGTCGTGGCGCGGCCGGTGCGCACGCCGGCCAGCTCCTTGCGGCCATGTTCCACCGCAATGTCCATCTTCTTCTTCACTTCAACTTTGAGTGAATTGAGGTCTGTCGCTTCCATGGCGGTCGTCCTTGTGACGTGTGACGTGTGACTTAACTGACGGTAGTGCCCACGTTCTCGCCGGAGATCACCCGTTTGATGTTTCCGGCCTGGCGCAGATTGAAGACCACGATCGGGAGCTTGTTGTCCATGCAGAGCGAAATCGCCGTCGCGTCCATGACCTTGAGCTGCTGCTCGAGGACCTGCAGGTACGAGATCTTGTCGTACTTCCTGGCGCCCTTGTCGATCATCGGATCGGCGGTGTAGATGCCGTCCACTTTGGTGCCTTTGAGGATGACGTCGGCGCGCATCTCCGCGGCGCGGAGCGCGGCGGCCGTGTCGGTGGTGAAGTAGGGGTTGCCGGTGCCGGCGGCGAAGATCACGACGCGGCCCTTTTCGAGGTGGCGCACGGCCCTGCGCGGAATGAACGGCTCGGCGACGGCGCGCATTTCGATGGCCGACAGCACGCGCACGGGGACGCCGGACTTCTCGAGCGCATCCTGGAGCGCGAGGGCGTTGATGACCGTCGCGAGCATGCCCATGTAGTCGGCCGTGGCGCGCTCCATGCCTTTGGCGCTGGCGGCGATGCCGCGGAAGATGTTGCCGCCGCCGATCACGACGGCGGTCTGGACGCCGAGTTGCTGGACTTCGCCGATATCGCGGGCGATCCGGGTGGCCACGGCGGGATCGACGCCGAAGGCCTGTTCGCCCATGAGGGCTTCGCCGGAGAGCTTGAGGAGGACTCTTTTGTAGACGGGGCTGGACACTAAACCCCGATTATACAAGTACGAAGTCACACGTCACACGTCACAAATGAGGTTGGCGCGAAGCGCCCACGACGCTTGTGACGTGTGATTTGTGACGTGTGACTTGAGCTATGCGCCCTCTCCGACCTTGAAGCGGGCGAACCTCGGCACCGAGATGTTCTCGCCGAGTTTGGCGATGATCTGCTGAATCAGGGCGCCGATCGTGACCTTGGGGTCGCGGATCGACGGCTGGTCGACAAGGACCGCCTGCTCGTAGAACGCGTTCAGCTTGCCGTCGATGATCTTCTCGATCACGTTGGCCGGCTTGCCCGAGTTCTCCATCTGCGCGCGGTAGATCGCGCGCTCCCGCTCGATGACATCGGCCGGGACGTCCTCGCGGCGGGCGTAGGTCGGGTTGGCGGCCGCGATCTGCATGCCGACTTCCTTGACGAGGTTCTGGAAGTCGTCGGTGCGCGCGACGAAGTCCGACTCGCAGTTCACTTCGACGAGCACGCCGATCTTGCCGCCGAGGTGGATGTACGAGCCGATCACGCCCTCACCGGTCGAACGTCCCGTCTTCTTCGCGGCCGACGCGAGACCGCGCTTGCGGAGAATCGTCTCGGCTTCCACCAGATCGCCGTTCGCCTCCACCAGCGCCGCCTTGCACTCCATCATGCCGACCCCGGTCTTGTCCCGGAGCTGTTTCACCAGTGCTGCCGAAATCTCGATTGCCATTGCGCTCACACTCCACAAAAAAGGGCAGAAGGCTCAGCGCCTTCTGCCCCAAGTCCTACCGAAGGTCTCTGATTAGTTCGCGGCGGCCGGGGCGTCCGCTTCCTTGGTTTTCGCGGCCCGCGCCGCTTTGGCTTCCGCGATCTCCGCGGCCTGCGTCGCTTCCGCGATGCCGCGGCCCGCGAGGCACGCGTCGGCGATACCCGCCGCGAGCAGCCGGATCGACCGGAGGGCGTCGTCGTTGCCCGGGATCACGTAGTCGACCTGGTCGGGATCGCAGTTGGTGTCGACCACGCCGATGACCGGGATCTTGAGCTTGCGCGCTTCGTCGACCGCGATCTGCTCGTGCTTGGTGTCGATGACGAACACGGCGTCGGGCAGGCGGTTCATGCCGCGGATGCCGTCGAGGTTCTTCGCCAGCTTACGGCGCTCTTTCTCAACCCGAGCGACTTCCTTCTTCGTGATCGTCTCGTAGCGGCCGTCGGTTTCCATCGCCTCGAGATCCTTCAGGCGCGCGAGGCTGCGCTGAATGGTCGCGAAGTTGGTGAGCAGGCCGCCCAGCCACCGCTGGTTCACGTAGAACATGCCGCAGCGCGCGGATTCTTCGGCGATCGCATCCTGCGCCTGGCGCTTGGTGCCCACGAAGAGCACCGTGCCGCCCTGGCTCGTGATCTCGGTGATGAACGCGGCGGCGCTCTTGTAGAGCTTCGCCGTGCGGCCGAGGTCGATGATGTAGATGCCGTTTCTCTCGCCGAAGATGAACGGCTTCATCTTCGGGTTCCAGCGCTTGGTCTGGTGGCCGAAGTGAACACCGGCCTCCAGGAAATCCTTCATTGCAATCGCGCTCAAGCTCATTCTCCTTATTAACGCTTCGAGAACTGGAAGCGCTTGCGCGCTCCGGCCATGCCGTACTTCTTGCGTTCCTTCGCGCGCGGGTCGCGCGTCACGAGGCCCGCCTTACGCAGCGGGGACCGCAGATCGGCGTTGTATTCCATCAACGCGCGGGCGATGCCGAGGCGCAGCGCGCCGGCCTGACCCGAGACGCCGCCGCCGAGGGTGGTCGCCATCACGTCGAACTGCTCGGTGGTCTCCGTCACGACCAGCGGCTGCCGGATGACCAGGCGCAGCGTGTCGGTGGGGAAGCACTTCTCGATCGGCTTGTCGTTGATGACGATCTTGCCTTTGCCGGGCCGGAGGAACACGCGGGCCGTGGAGGTCTTGCGACGTCCCGTCCCGTAGTACTGAGTCGTTGCTGTAGCCAAGTTACGCGACCTCGCCAGTCTTCTTCACTTTGACAACCGCCTGGGGCTTCTGCGCCGCATGCGGGTGCTCGGCGCCCGCATACACCTTCAACTTGCCGAACATCGCGCGGCCGAGCTTGGTCTTCGGCAACATGCCATACACGGCTTCTTCGACGATCCGGTTCGGCTTCTCGGCGCGCACGATCTTCGCGCGCACTTCCTTCAGGCCGCCTTCATAGCCCGAGTGACGCCGGTAGATCTTCTGCTCTTCCTTGTTGCCCGTCAGCTTCACGGTCGCCGCGTTCACGATGACCACATGGTCGCCCGTGTCGAGAAACGGCGCCCACGTCGGCTTGTGCTTGCCCTGCAGAAGACGCGCGGCGACGCTGGCGATTCTGCCAAGCACCTGGCCCTTCGCGTCAATGATGTGCCACTGCCGGTCGAGTGCCTTGGCAGATGGAGTAAACGTACCCATGCATTCCCTTCTCGCCGTTTTTAGAGCACGGCAAACCGAAAGGATACTGGAGAAAACGGCCAAAAGTCAATGTTACAGAACTGAAACTGAGGCCGCTAAACGTGTGGGTTGGAAGGGTATACGGCCCGCACGACCCACCGAGAGTACAGCAGACCGCCGGGCGAGTTCCATTCTTGGCATCAGCCTTGCCCTTGCAGGGGTTGTCCATGCGCTGGCCTCACCCCTTTCGTCCGCCCATTGTCGGCCTCGACGTCGGCACCGACGCGGTCAAAGCCGTCGTGTTGAAGAAGATGCGCGGCGGATGGAGCCTCGTGGCCGCGGCCGAGGCGCCGATGCCCGACACGGGCACTTCGGACCCCGATGGCGCCGCCGACGCTCTGAAACAGGTCTTCGATACCCTTCGGCTGCGGCGCGCCCGCGTCGCCACGGCCCTGGCGGGCCAGTCGGCGATCGTGAAGCGCTTGTCGCTACCCGCGATGAACGACGCCGAACTGGCGGAAGCGATTCCGTGGGAAGCCGAACAGTACGTGCCGTTCGATCTGGCGGACGTCCAACTCGATTTCCAGGTGCTCAATGCCGGCGAGCCGTCGCGGACCACGACCGACGTGCTGCTCGTCGCCGCCAAGCGCGACAAGATCGCCGAGCGCACCGACGTCGTGCTCCGTTCGGGGCGGCAGCCGATCGTGCTCGATCTCGAGGCGTTTGCGCTCGTGAACGCCTACGAAGTGAATCACCCCGACCGCAGCGATCCGCTGACCGTGCTCGTGCATGCCGGACGGACGAGCACGATCGTGTGCCTGCTCGAGCGCGGCCAGCTCGCCTTCACCCGCGACATCGCCGTGGGCGGCCAGTCGCACACCGAAGCGCTCATGCGCGACCTCAATGTCGATGCGCTGGTCGCCGAGCGCCTGAAGTTCCCGACCCGGCCTCTGCTGCCGGGCGTCACCACGGACCAGGTGCGGTCGATTCTGCGGGACGTCTCGAGCCAGCTGGTGTCGGAAATCAGCAAGAGCATCGACTTCTACCGCGCCACCGCGCCCATCGAGCGCATCAGCCGCATCGTCCTCTCGGGCGGCGCGTGCGGCGCCGAAGGCCTGAGTGATCTCCTGCACAGCGAATTCGACGCGCCGGTCGAGGTCTTCGATCCGTTCCGCGCGATCGACCGCCGCCGCCACGGCATGGACAGCGGCGGCGTGGCCGGGCCCGCGTTCGCCGTGGCCGTGGGTCTCGCGATGCGCGAAGAAGGTGCAGCATGATCCGCGTCAACCTGATCGGCAACGTGCCCAAGGCGGCGGCGCGTCCGTGGCTGCCGGCGAATCAGAAGTCCGCCGCCGCCGGCCTCGCGATCCTGATCCTGACCGGGCTCGGTGTGGGCGGCTGGTGGTGGCAGGTGTCGAGCGCGCGCGCCGCGGTCGATGTCGAGATCGCCAACGCCGAAGCGGATCTCACACGCCTGAAGAACGTCTCGCTGCTCGTTGACGCGGCCGTCGCGCAAAAACTCGAATTGACCGAGCGCCTGGGGCTGATCGATCGCCTGCATCGCACGCAGCGCGCGCCTGTGGAACTGCTCCAGACCGTGAGCCGCAGCGTGCCCGAGGGACTCTGGCTCCTCGAGCTGACGCAGAAGGGCAACGCGATCCAGATCGAGGGCCGCGCCTCGTCGCTCACCGCGCTCACCGATTTTGTCGAGCGCCTTCAGACCTCCGGCCGCTTCGAACACCCGGTCGACATCGTCACCACGAACATGGAAACCGTGCAGGAATCGTCGGTGGTCCGATTCGCGCTGAAAGCGGCGGCGAAGTAGCCATGGCCAAGAGCTTCCACGAGTTCTTGACGAAAACGCAGATCGCGATCTTCGCGCTGCTGTCGGCGCTCACCGTCGGCGCGGCGTGGCAGGTGCTCATCGGGCCGATGCGTTCCGAACTCGCCACCCGCCGGGCGCGGCTGGCCAACGTTCAGTCGGACGTCGCGCGCGCGTCAGCGACGGCGCTGCGGCTGCCGGCCCTGCAGAAAGAAATCGCCGGTCTGGAACGCCAGCTCGTGGCGTCGACCGCCGTGTTGCCCGACGAGAAGGACGCGCAGGACGTGCTTCGTCAGCTGCACGAACTGGCGAGCGACTCCTCGCTGGCGATCGCGAGCTTCACGCCGAAGGCCGTCGCCGACAAGCCGCAGT
>SCUN01000355.1 GCA_004297655.1 Acidobacteriota bacterium
CCGCCAGGCTCTCGGCCGCCGAGGCGACTTCGATGTGGTCGGGTCCCAGCGCTTTCTCGCGGATCGCCAGCACCTTCCGGTATTGCGCCTCGGCGGCGACGTTGTCGCCCAGGCGCGACCGCATCCAACCGATGCTGGCCATCGCGTCGGCCGCAGCCGTGCTGTCGGGGCCGCTCTGCGCGATCCGGATCGCGAGTACTCGCTCGTAAAGCCGCCCGGCTTCGTCGAGCTTCTCCTGGCTCGCCAACGTTCCGGCGAGGCTGAGGAGTGTCGACGCGACGACCGGCGCGTTCGGGCCGTAGGCCGCCTCGCGGATCGCCAGCACGCGCCGATACTGCGCCTCCGCCGCCGGGTACTGCGACTGCCGCTGCAGGATCCACGCGAGGCTGCTGAGGGGGTTCGCCACCTGCACCGAGTCGGCGCCGTAGGCGTTTCTGGAAATCGCCATCGCCCGTTCGTACATCGCCTTGGCGGCCGCGTACTGCTCCTGGTTGGCGAGCGCGTCTGCGACGTTGCTGATCGCCGTGGTGATCTGCGTGCTGTCCGGACCGTAGGCGCCTTCGAGAATGGCCAACACCCGCCGGTACGCGGTCTCCGCCTCTTTGTACTGTCCCCGCGCCGACATCAGACCGGCCAGCGCGCCGAGCGATGACGCCGATTGCGTGGAGTCCTTGCCGAAGACCTCCTCGCGAATCGCGAGCGCGCGTTCGTACGTCGCCTGTGCGCCCGCCAGGTCGTCCTTGTTTCGGAGGACGTCGCCGATGTTCGACAGCGATCGGGCCACTTCCGGGTGCTTCGGCCCCTGCATGGCTTCCCGAATCGCGAGCGTGCGCCGATGCATCGTCAGCGCCTGGTCGTATCGCCCGGAGGCGTTGTAGATGTTGGCGAGGTTGTTGAGCGTTGCGGTTAGTTCCAGCGCCGACCCGCCGTAGATCTTCTCGTAGGCGGCGAGCACCCTCGTATAGAGCGCCTCCGCTTCGGCGCGCCGACCCTGCGAGTTCAGGGCCAGCGCCAATTGAAAGGCCGCGTCGGCGGTGTCTTCGGCGTCGGTGCCCATCGCGCTTTCGCGCGCGGTGTAGGCGGCGCGGGCCAGCCGTTCGGCTTCCGAGTAGCGACCCTGTTGCCATCGGAGCGACGACAGCGCGAGCTGGTAGCCGGCCACGCCGAGCGGTGTCTTGTCCTTTTCCGACTCGGCGGCCGCCAGCGCCCGCGTGACGAAGGGATCGGCTTCATCGTAGCGGCCGAGCTGGCTGAGGACGTCACCGATGTCCCTGAGCGTGACCGCCAGCAGGTCCGAGAACTCCGGCGCGGATTCGATCAACGACAGTCGTTTGCGCAGGTGCGGCAGCGCTTCCGTGTACTTGCCTTTGGCGCGATACGCGTCGGCGACTGCGTTCAACTTGAGCGCGTGATTCCGGCTATTCGGCTCCAGCCGCTCGCTCAACGCCAGCGCGCGCACGGCGAGCGATTCGGACTCGTCGAGGTCGGCCTGCGCGTAGCGGACGAGGCTGAGACCGTAGAGGCTGTTCGAGTACGCGATGTCTTCGGTGTGCGTGGCCTCTGCTTCTCGCACGGCCGCGCGATAGAGCCGTTCGGCTTCGACATAGTTCCGTTCCTGATAGAGCTTCCAGGCCTGATCGTTGTAGGTTTCGCGAACCGACGCCTGGGCGCCAAGACGGGGGCTGAAGGCGAGGACGGCGGCGATGAGAATGATGAACGTGGATACGCGGCGTGTCAGCGGGAGCCACATACCCGCACTCTAACGCCGCCAGATCCGGCCGGCGCGAGTTCGACGACGTCGCCGGTATACCGGCACTTCCTCCAGTGCTTGTAGGATGGAGGTGGGAGGCCCCCATGCGGATCGACATCACCCCGACCATCGGCATCGAGGATCACGAACTCACGGAGCGCTTTGTGCGGGCGTCGGGACCGGGCGGCCAGAACGTGAACAAGGTCGCGACGGCCGTGGAACTGCGATTCAACGTCGCGGGCTCGTCGCTGCCCGCCGAAGTGAAGCAGCGCCTGGTCAACATCGCCGGCAGCCGCATCACCGACGATGGCGAACTCGTGATCGACAGCCGCGAGCATCGCACGCAGGCGCAGAACCGCGAAGCCGCGCGCGCGCGGCTCATCGCGTTCGTGCGCCTCGCGGCCATCCGCCCGAAGAAGCGCACGCGGACCAAACCGACGAAAGCCTCAAAGGAACAGCGCCTCAAGGCCAAGCACCAGCGCGGCGAGTTGAAGAAGGCGCGCAAGCTGAAAGACGACTAGTTCGCAGAATCTGCCACAGTCCGTGCGCCGAGGCGTGGCAGAAACTGCCACGTGACGCGCGCCTCCCCGCGACGGAAATGGCCGGCGATGTGCAGCACCGGCGGCCATGCCCGTCCCGCTCCTCATCGTCCTCGGCATCGTCGCCGGCGTCGTCACTGCCGTCACTCCCGGTCATGCGCTGGCGTTCGCGATCGGCGCGGCGTCGATCATCTCGCTCGCGCCGGGGGGAATCCGCCGCTGCCTGTTTGCCGTCGCGCTGGTCTTCGCCGCGGCGACCTATGGGGCCGCAGCGCGCGATCGCGCCCTCGACGCCACGCTCGTCTCTGCCCTGGAGCCATTGCTGGACGATCGCTTTGCGCCGCCGGTCTGGCTCGAAGGGAGAGTGGCTGACGACGCGGCGATGTCGGGGGAGACGGCGCTAGTAGCGATCGACGTCACTCGTGCCAGGGTCGCGGATCGGTGGTTTCCGGTTGCCGGCCGCGCGACGCTGGCGATCGGCGGACAGTCCGCCGATACATTCGTGGCACGGTGGACGCGAGGCCGATGGCTGACGGCGCCCGTGCTGGTCCGGCGGCCGCAGACCTGGCGCAACTTCGGCGGGCCGAGCGACGAGTGGCAGCGTCTTCGCCGGGCCTCGGACATCACCGGCACGGTCAAGAGCGCGGCGCTCGTGGAAATTCGCCGCGGTTCATGGTTCAGTGAAACCGGGGCGGCGATCCGCCGATTCGTGCGGCAGGAAATCGCCAGAACTATCAAGCCCCTCTCCCCAACGTCCGCGGCCATCGTCGTGGCGATTCTCATCGGCGACCGGACGAGTCTCGCCTCGGACACCGTCCGCGACCTGCAACGCGCCGGCACGTACCACGTGATCGCGATCTCCGGCGGAAACATCGCCATCGTCGTGGTCGGCAGTCTTGTCGCGCTCCGGCTCGTGATTCGGTCTCGCCGCGTCGTGGCGCTGGTGACGATGGCGATCGTGATCGCGTATGGCGGCGTGGTGGGCGATCAGGCATCGGTCGAGCGCGCCGTGGCCGCGGCCCTCGTCGTGCTGAGCCTTCAGGTCGTGGGCTGGCCGGCGCCGGCGTGGCGGATCTTCCTCGTCGCGGCGCTGGTCGTGGTGGCGATCGATCCGATGACCGTGATCGACACCGGCGCGTGGTTGTCGTTCGGCGCGACGCTCGGGATTCTCATGTTGGCGCCGCCGATCGCGGCGACGCTGCGGCGGGGAGGTGGCCTTCGCCATCGGATCGCCGATGCGGCCGTCAGACTTCTGGCGGCCACGTTGGCCGCGGAATTCGCGCTGGTGCCGGTGAGCGCGGCGGTGTTTTCGCAGGTCAGCATCGCCGGGCTGTTGCTGAACTTCATCGCGATTCCAGCAATGGCGGTGGTGCAACTGGCCGGCATCCTCGTCGTGGTGGCCGGACACTTTGCGCCCGTCGGCGCCACGGCTGCGCACGTCGCTCACTGGGGCGTAGCGGCGATTGTCGGATCCGCGTCGCTGGTCGACGTCGCGCCGTGGCTCTCCTGGCAGACGCCCGCGGTGTCTCCGGGATGGACGATCGGGTACTACGCGTTGTTGACGGCGGCGGTGTTGATCAGGCACGCGCAGATTCGCCTCGTCAGCGGCGGAGCGGCGCTCGTTTGTCTGGCCGCCATCGTCGCGTCTCCGCTCACGCCGCCGAGAGGCCGGCCGCCGGCGGGCTGGCTGCGCGTGACGTTACTTGACGTGGCGCAGGGCGATGCGATCCTCGCGCAATTTCCGACGGGGCAGTCGCTGCTCGTGGACGTCGGCGGGAGCGCGACGGGATTCGACATCGGATCGCGCGTGGTGGGGCCCGCGCTGTGGGCGCTCGGCGTGCGGCGTCTGGATTGGCTCGCCGTCACGCACCCCGACATCGACCACGCCGGCGGCGCGCTCAGCGTCCTGCGGCTGCTCCGTCCACGGGAGGTGTGGGAGGGCGTGCCGGTGCCGGCGAATCCCGCGATGCTGCAACTTCGCGCGGCGGCACACGCGCAGGGGGCCGCGTGGGTCCGTCTCGCCGCCGGTCAGACGCTCGAAATCGGCGGCGCGGAAATCGAGTTGCTGAATCCGCCGGTGCCCGACTGGCAGCGGCGTGCGACCCGGAACGACGACTCACTCGTGATGCGCCTGTCGTTCGGCGACGTCAGCGTCATGCTGACCGGCGACATCGGCACGGCGGTCGAAGAGACCCTTCCGCTCGCCGGACGCGCGCGGCTGCGACTGCTCAAAGCCCCGCACCATGGCAGCCGCACCTCGTCATCGCCGGCGCTCGTTCGGGGCTGGCTCCCGCAGGCCGCGTTCATCAGCGTCGGCCGCGGCAATACGTTCGGTCACCCCGCGCCGGACGTGCTCGCCCGGTACGCGCAGTACGGCGTGGAGGTCTTCCGGACCGACCGGGACGGCGCGATCCGGATCGAGATCGACGGCCGCCAGGTGATTGCGCAGTCGGCGAGGGGCCGCGCGTGGCGGCTCACGGCCGTGGGGCGGTGAAACTCCGACCAAAAGGTCGGTTTTGAGACTCGTCTCAATTTAGTGATACGCTTCGAACTGACCGTGAAGGACTGCCCGCTGGCGCCCGTCCGACTGTGCGACCTCGAAGAGGGGTGCGCGGCGCGTTTTCATGAGGCCTCGCTCGACGCCGAGGCCCGGGACCTGTTGCGGGCGCTCGGCCTGACCTCGTCCTCGGTCGTCCGGCTCTGCAAGAGCGGCGAGCCCTGCATCGTGCAAGTGCGCGCCACGCGGATCGGCCTGTCCAAGCTTGTGGCCGGCCAGATCTACGTGATCCCCGAGTCGCGCGACGCGGTCTGAGCGCGTGAATCGCGTCGCGCTGATCGGCAATCCCAACACCGGCAAGACCACGCTCTTCAATCGCCTGTGCGGCGTGCGGGCGAAAACCTCCAATTTTCCCGGAACGACCACGAGCATGCGGGTCGGCCATCACACGCGCGTCGACGGCCGCGGCTGGGAAGTCGTGGATCTCCCCGGCGTCTACGGCCTCAGCTTCGACGGTCCCGAATCGCGCATCGTCCGCCACGTGCTGCACGGCGAGGACGGCCAGACGAAACCCGACGCACTGGTGGTGATCGTCGACGCGACCAACATGTCGCGCAATCTGATTCTCGTCGGCGAATTACTCAGGTCCGGCACACCGCTCGTCGTCGCCCTCAACATGACGGATCTGGCGGCGCGACGCGGTCTGAGCCTCAACGCCGCGGTGCTGGCCGCGCGAATCGGCGCGGAGGTCGTGCCGATCGTGGCCTCGAAGGGCACCGGCGTCGCGGCCTTGTCCGATGCGGTCGATCGTTTGAGTTCAACGCAGCCCGCGCCGGCCATCACGCCGCCGCCGAGCAACCCCGACGCGATGGGGGAGTGGGCCGACGTGGTGCTCGAAGCCGCGGGCGGTTCGCTGAAAGAGTCGGCCTCCGATCCCCTGACGGAACGGCTCGACAGATTCCTCACGCATCCCGTCTTTGGCACCCTCGTCTTTCTCGCTGTCATGGGCGGTCTCTTCTGGACGCTCTTCGCGCTCGCGAATTACCCGATGGACCTGATCGAGGCGACGTTCGCGTACCTCGGCAAGCTGGCGACGACCTATCTGCCGAACGGCCCGATCGCCGAGCTGCTGTCGAACGGCATCATTGGCGGCATCGCCGGTACGATCGTGTTTCTGCCGCAGATTTGTCTGCTCTTCTTCCTGATCAGCCTGCTCGAAGACACGGGCTATCTCGCGCGCGCGGCGTTCGTCAACGATCGTTTCTTCCGGCGATTCGGCCTGCCGGGCCACGCGTTCGTGCCGCTCCTCACGTCGCATGCCTGCGCGCTGCCCGGCATCATGAGCACGCGTCTGATTCCCTCGCGCCGCGATCGCATCGTCACGATCCTCGTCGCGCCGTTCATCAGCTGCTCCGCGCGGCTTCCGGTCTACGTGCTCCTGACGGGCCTGCTGTTTGCGGACCGCCCGTGGCTGGCGGGTCCCGCGTTTGCTTCGTGCTATCTGCTCGGCGCGGGCGCCGCGTTCACGAGCGCCTGGCTGTTTGGACGCACGGTCTTCCGCGGCACGCCGCGATCGATGGTCCTCGAACTGCCGACTTACAAGCGGCCGTCGATTCGCACGGCGCTCCTCACCGCCAAGGACCAGGGCCTCGCGTTTCTCCAGACCGCCGGCACCGTCATCGTGGCGATCTGCATCGTCATGTGGTGGCTGAGCGCGTATCCGAAGACGGGACCTGTGCCGCAGGCCGAAGCCCTTCGATCGCACGGGCTCGTGCAGGAAGCGGACGCCGTGCAGGCCCAGGCGCAGCAGGCCAACAGCGTCATCGGGCGAGTCGGACGCACGGTAGAGCCGGTGTTTCGTCCGCTCGGCTACGACTGGCAGTTGAGCGTGGGATTAATGACGAGCTTCCTCGCGCGTGAAGTCTTCGTCTCGACAATGACCGTGCTGGCCGGCGGGGCGGGGGATCCGTCACAGGATCCGGGCGTGCGCCAACGGATCCGGACGATGACGAGAGACGACGGACGGCTGGTGTTCACGCCGGCGACCTGCGCCAGCGCGTTGGTGTTCTTCGTGCTGGCCATGCAGTGCCTGCCGACGCTGGCGGTGACGCGGCGCGAGGCCGGCGGCGTGAAATACGCCCTGCTGCAGCTGACCTACATGTCCAGCGTGGCCTGGATCTCGGCGTTCGTTGTGTTTCAGGGGTTACGCCTGGCGGGCGTATCCTAGAGGCAGGGCGATGACGCTGGGCTTTCAGGATGCGGCGGTGGCGGTGCTGGCGATTGCCGGCGCGGCGATCCTCGTGCGCCGCCTGACCGGCGCGATGCGTCCGAAGGCCGAGCCCAAGTGCGAGCACTGTCCGACCGGCGCCGCGGTGCAGAAGCCTAAGAAGACTTCTTGATCTCCTGCCAGATCGCGTCCATTTCTTCCAGATTTGATTGATGCACCGAACTGCCGCGCGCCTCGAGCGCGGCTTCGACCTTTTCGAAGCGCTTCGTGAACTTCTCGTTGGCTTTGCGCAACGCGGCCTCCGGTTCGAGGCCGATCTTGCGCGCGAGGCCGGCGATGGCGAAGAGCAGATCGCCTAATTCTTCTTCGGCGCGCGCGGGGCTCTCGTCGAGCGCGTCGCGCAGCTCGCGCACTTCCTCGTCGATCTTGTCCACGACCTCGCTCGGCTTCGCCCACTCGAAACCGACGGCGGCGACGCGCTCGCTGATTTCGTGCGCGCGCAGCAGGGCGGGCATCGCCGCGGGCACGCCGGCGAGGATGCGCTTCTTCTTGCGGGCTTTGCCTTGTTCCTTCGCCTTGATCGCTTCCCACTGCGTGAGCACCGCGTCCGGGCTCGTGAGGCCGAGTTTCTTGCGGCCTTTGGCGCCAAGGGGTTTGCCGCTCCGGGTGAACACGTGCGGATGCCGGCGGATGAGCTTGTCCGAGATGGCGTTGACCGCGTCGAGGATATCGAACCGGTTCTTCTCCGCGGCGA